>NZ_JBHJQI010000003.1:61321-127343 GCF_042262805.1 Streptomyces sp. NPDC056361 | reverse complement strand
GTCCACGGCGGGGGCCGTGGACCGGGGAGTCCCGCTCATCGCACCGTTTGGCGGTCAGAGTCGGCGTGTCATCCGATGGTCCAGCGCTGCAACGCCGATCCGGTGTCGGACTGTTGGGCGACGAGTGCGCCGTTGGCCGTCGAGGCCGTGGTCAGCAGGAGGCCGCTCTTGACCGATGCCAGGGTGTGGGTGCCGCCGGCGACCGGCGTGATCCGCCACCGCTGGTTGGTTCCGCCGGTGCACGTCCACTGGATGACGGGGGCTCCGGCGGACAGGGAACCACCGCTGACGTCGACGCAGAGCCCGGAGGCGACGTTGACCAGGGTGTAGGAGCCGTCCGACTGCTCGGTGAGGGTCCACTTCTGGTTGTTCCCGCCGTGCAGGGCCCAGGTCGTGAGCCGCGTGCCCGGGGAGGTGGAGCTGCCGGGGACGTCCAGGGCCCGGGTGCCGGAGGCGAGCGTGTGGACGCCGTTCAGGCTGCCGCCGGACGGGCTCGTCCAGGGGACGTCGGGTGCGGCGTAGTAGCCGATTCCCGCCGCGGTCCAGCGCGGTCCGTGGGTCCCCAGCCGGCGGCTGAAGTCGGTCCAGTCGTGGGTGGACTGCGGCGACCAGCCGATCTCGGCGATGGCGGGCAGGCGCGGGAAGGTCATGTACTCGGCGTACACGTACGGCTCGGGGAACTGGCTGGTGGACTGGGGCAGGTTCTGGCTGCCCGCGTACGCGCGGTCGGCCCACAGGGCCGCTTCGACGCCGGCGATCCGGTCGGCCGGGACGAGCGAGCCGGTGCCGTTGGGCTTGGCCGTCGAGGTGGAGGGGTCCCAGTCGTAGGCCTTGCTCACCGGGACGTAGCCCTGCCAGGAGAGCCCGTACGGCGTCGACGCGTCGTACTTCATGTCGAGGTACGCGTGGTCCGAGGGAGACATCACGAACCGGGCGTTCTGCTGGACGGCGTTGCGGACGAACTGGACGTCCTGCGTCTCACCGGCGGTGCCGATGCTGGCCCGGTCGTCGGCGTCGCCCCACCACTGCATGACGCTGTTCGCGGGGATCGTCGACTGTCCGAGCTGGTGCCAGGCCATCACGGTCTTGCCCCGCGCGGTCGCGGCCGCGGTGGCCGCGGAGACGTAGGCGTCGTACTGCGACGAGGTGGCCTGCGGCGTCTCGTCGCCGCCGAGGTGGACGTACGGGCCGGGCGTCATCGCCGCCACGGTGTCGATGACGGTGGTGAGGAAGCCGCTGACGTTGGATACGTGCTGGGCGTCGCTCAGACAGTAGAGGCTGATGCCCACGTCGAAGCCCGAGTACGGCTTGATCGCCTTGTTGTCGCAGTTGAGGTTCGCGACGGACGCCAGCGCGGCGCTGGTGTGACCGGGGCCGTCGATCTCGGGGACGACGGTCATGAAGCGGGACTTGGCGTAGGCCACGATCTCCTGGTACTCCGCGGCGGTGTAGTACCAGGACGTCCCGCCGGTGAAGCCGCTCTGCGTGCTCGCGCCGACCGTGGTGAGGCTCGGTATGGCCCCGATGGCGATGCGCCAGCCCTGGTCGTCCGTCAGGTGCAGGTGCAGGGTGTTGATCTTGTAGGCCGCGGCCTGGTCGATGTACTTCTTGAGCTGGGACATCGGGAAGTAGCGGCGGGCCACGTCCACCATGACGCCCCGGTAGGCGTACCGGGGCGTGTCCGAGATCTGGACGGGGGCGACGGTCCAGGGGCCGGGCTTGACCGTGGTGGACTCGATCGCCGCCGGCAGCAGTTGACGCAGGGTCTGCACTCCGCGGAAGAGGCCCTGCGCCCCGTGTGCGGTCACCGTCACGCCGGTGCCGGTCGACGACAGGGTGTAGCCCTCGGCACCGAGGCTCGACGGGCCGTTCGGGTCGAGGACGACGGCCTGGCCGCCGGACGGAGAGGTCGACGTCACCGGCAGGGTGTAGCCGGTCGCCGGGGCGAGCAGCGCGGCGAGGTAGGTGCCCACGCCCAGCGCGTCGGGATCGGCGGACGGGACGACGTTCACCGGGGTCTGCGCGGTGAGGGCGAAGCCGCTTCCGGTCAGGTTCGTCTGCGACACGGGCTGGGGTACGACGGCCGGGGCGGTGGACTCGACGACCGCCGAGCGCGGTGCGGCGGTCGCCGTGCCCATCGCGGGCAGCGGCGCGGTGAGGGCGAGGGTGAGGGCGGCGAGAGCGGAGAGGTTCGTTCTCCGCCGGCGCGACAAGCGCATGGATGACTCCTTCGCTGGAAGGGACGCGACACCTGTGGGCGCGGCCGAGCGCGCGCGTCACGACAGGAGTGCGGTGACGACAGGAAGAAGGCAGTTACGAGCACTGATGGTGCGTACTTTTGATCAATCAGGCTCACTGCCGAGCACTTTCGAACGAACCGTGGCAGTCGCGGAGTGAGAGCGTCAAGGCTTACCGGGGCGTAGCTTCATCGTGCGGGGCACTCGCCGTGAACTCCGGGGACGAAACATGAGCATCCCGGCATAGCCCTTGCCGAGATGCTCATGTTTACGCAATCATCGAAGGTTGCACTCGCCCTGGCTCCGCCCGCGGCTCTGCCGTGCCCCCGGGCGGAGGATCAGGAGGTGAGGGCGACCTGGTCGACCGTCCAGAAGGCGCTGTTGGTGCCCGTGTAACGGAAGGAGAGCCGGGCGGAGGCGGCGCCGGCCGGAACGGCGACGGTGAGCTGCTCGAAGGCGTTGCGGTCTGCGCGGTAGGACTGCAGGAGCTGGCGGGGGCCGCCGTCGAAGGAGATGTAGACGTCTCCGGTCTGCGGGCCGTCCACCTTGTAGTTCGTCGCGTACGAGACGGTCGCCGACGTGCCGCCGGTCACGGCGTACGCCGGGCTGACGAGGGTGGAGTCGAACTGCCCGGCGCCGTGGGCCTTGTCGTCCCACTCGTCGGAGTCCGCGACGGCGAAGACGTCGCGCGCCCTCACGTTGGTCTCGCGACCCTGGCCCAGGTCGGCGTTGCTCCAGAACTCGTCGGTGGCGAAGGACCAGCCGCGCCACTCGGTGACTCCGCCCGTGGGCATGGCCGAGTTGTCGATCGTCCAACCGGTCGGCGCGGTGGTCGTCCAGCCCTTGAGGGTGGACGGCAGGGCGGCCTCGTCGACCCGGGTGTTCAGCGAGGGCCGCAGGGCGTCGAAGGCGTCCGGCGCGAGGGTGCCGATCGGCTTGCCGTCGAGCTGCCACGCCGGGTCGGGGGTGACCCCGAAGTGGGAGAGGACGGTCGGGGCGATGTCGGTGACCTTGACGTCGTAGCGGACCGAGCCCGGGGTGAAACCGGCCCCCTTGGCGATGACGAACGACTGGCGCTCGGCGGGGGTGTTGCCGCCGTGACCGCCGCCGGGCATGTGGCCGTGGTCGGCGGTGACGAGGATCTGCCAGTCCTCGTCGGCGTACGTGGCGCGGGAGGTGACGGCGTCGAGGATCCGGCCGATCTCGGTGTCGACGGTGTTCAGCGCCTCCAGGTAGCGCCGGTGCTCGGTGCCGTAGGAGTGGCCGGCCCCGTCGACGTCGTCGAGGTGGACGAAGGTGGCGTCCGCGTCGGTGGTCGTGAGCTTGGAGACGGCGGTCGTGGTGGTGTCCGCGTCGCTGACGCCCCCGAGGCGGGTGTCGACGCCGGGCCCGAAGACGGTGCCCGGGATCGGGCTCCAGGTGCCCACGACCAGGGTGTTGAGCGAGGAGCGGGCGGCCTCGAGGCGGGTGGCGTAGTCGGGGTAGAGGTCGTAGCGGGCGCCGGCGAAGTTGTTGTCGACGACCTTGTGCTTGTCGGGCCACGTGCCCGTGGCGATCGTCGACCAGCCGGGGCCCGAGGAGGTGGGGGCCATCGGGTTCGCGTAGAGGTTGGCGGTGGCGGTCATGCCGGCCGCCATGAGGCCCTTGACCCGCGGCATCTTCGCCTTGTCGAACTTGGCGAAGGTCGCACCGTCGATGCCGATCACCAGCGACTTGGGCCGCTTGGCGACCACGGCGGCGCCGGAGGTCGACCCCGCCTCGGGGCCCGCCGCATGGGCGGAGGCGGCGAGCGGCAGCACGGCTACCGCGACGGTGCCCGCGAGGGCAGCGCGAACAGAACGGGACAGGCGCACGAAAGCTCCTTGGGAGGACTGCAGTTGGGGTGCACGGTCGTCTCGGCCGGGCGTTCATGAGCCTGAGCCCGACCAAGGATCATCAGATTTACTTAAAACTCATCGCAGGTGAACAGTCGGCGACTCTTGGTTCAGACCCGTTACGTTTTTGTAATCAACTGAAGTCGTCGCCCGTATACGAACGAGTGCCCCTCCACCGTGAGGATGGAGGGGCACTCGGAAGGAGTCGGGCCGTCAGGCGGTGACCCGGTCCCACTGCTGGTTCTGCCCGCCGTTGCAGGTCCACTGGTCGAGCTTCGCGCCGTCGGCGTACGAGTAGTCGGCGACGTCCAGGCACTTGCCGCTGAGCCGGGCGACCAGTTGGCTGTAGCCGGCGTCACCCGTCGGCTCGACCTTCCAGTGCTGGGACTTCGCGGAGCCGCACGTCTTCTGGACGACCGGCGCGCCGTCCTCGAGGGACGCTCCGCTCACCTCGAGGCACTTGCCGCTGTTGCGGGCCATGATCTGGACGTACCCGCTGGTTCCCACGTTCTTGAACCAGTACTGCTGGTTGATGTCCCCGCTGCAGCCCCACTGGAAGATCTGGGCACCGTCCGCGGAGTCGAAGTTGGAGACGTCGGCACACTTGCCGCTGCTGCGGACCGACAGCGTCTCCCAGATCACGTTCATACCGGTCACCTTGCCGGCGGCGGCGTCGATGGTGATCTTGGGCGAGTAGTCCATGGTCATGCTGGTCTTGGTGGGGAACTTCAGCGGGAGCCAGACGTACTGGGAGTCCTGGACCATGCCGCCCATGGAGTTGCCCCACCGGTCACCCATGTAGAGGTAGCTCGTCCCGCCGGTCCCCTGCACCGGGAGGACGTAGGCCGTCTGGCTGCGGTAGGTGGTGGAGTTGCCGACGTCCTTCAGGCCGCTCCAACTGCCGGTGACGCTCGTGGCGGTGGCGTACTTCTGCTGGTTGGGCGCCCAGCCCGTGGCACCGGAGGTGAGCAGGAAGTACACGCCGTTGCGCTTGAACATCGCGGGGGCCTCCCGCGACTGCCCCGCCCACAGCTTCTGCACCCGGGTGTCGATGCCGGTGTAGTCGGCGGTGAGCCGGTACACGTGCAGATCGGCGTTCTCGTTGGCCGCGGAGATCATGTAGCCCGTGCCGTCGGTGTCGACGAAGGTCGTGATGTCACGCGACATGTGGCCCAGCGGACGGAAACTGCCGCGCCAGGAGTAGTCGCCGTCCACGGTCGACGAGACCGCCACGGCAGCACGCGCCTCGGAGTAGTCCGTGGCGCTCCCCTCCTTGTGCATCCACATCACGAACTGCCCGGTCGAAGCGTTGTACATGACCTTGGGCCGCTCGATGTTGGCGCCCTGGAGCTCCGGATCGGTCGCCTGGCTGAGCACGTGATTGCGGAATTCCCACGTCTTCAGATCCGTCGAACGGTAGACCGACACGTATCGGAAGCTGTTGTCGGCGTTGCGGTCCTCGCCGAACCAGTAGTAGTACTCGCCGACCTTGACGACCCCGCCGCCGTGGGCGTGCACGGGATTGCCCGCCGGATCGGTGAACTGGGTGGCGTTGGGGATGGGCACCGCCGCGGCCTGAGCCGTGCCCACGGCACCTACGAGCGACAGGAGGAGAGCGGACAGAACGGCGAAGACCGTCGATGCTCCGGTTCTTTTACGCGACATGATCACTTGCCTCTTGCTGTGGGGAACCGGCACCCGCGGGGTCGGTCGTACCGTCCGCGGCAAACGAGATGTGCCGGTGAGGGGGGTGGGGCGTGCGAAGTGGAGTGTGCGAAACGGGGTGGTGCGAGGGGGTGGAGTGATGCGGGGTGGGGTGATGCGGGTGGGTGAGTGGATGCGTACTGAGGAGGTGTACGCGGAGGCGTGGCCGACCGGGCCCGAGGGTGCGGCGGTGGCGGTCGGGGAACGCAGCCCGTGTGCGGAGGGAAGTGGCCGCCGTGTTACGGCTGCGTGTCGCCTCGTCTTGTTTGCGTTAACGCGGGGTGTTGGGAAGAGTTTGAAAGCACGAAGTGGGCCTGTCAAGAGACCTCCCGGTGGCGCACACCCCCAGCGGAAATCAGGACCTTCGCCACTTTTCCGCCCCCAGCGCCGTTACCGTTGGTTCGCTCGCCGATCGCCTTGGCAATCCATGGCCGAACCCCGTTTCCCCCGCCTGGTCCCAGGCCGCCACCCCCGTGCCCGATCGTCGGCGAACCCGGCCGCTTCCCCCATGGCGCGAGCGCGCCCGGGCCCCGGCGCTCGACGGGCGCCCACCTCGCGACGGCGCCTCACCCCCGCACCCCTTTGACCAGCGCTTCCGCACACCCGCCTCCCGCGCCTTTCGACCAACCTCCAGCCCACCACTGGCATGTTCACGCAAACATGCCAGACTCCTTCGCCCCGGCGCCTGGGAGACGATCGTCGGCCTCGGCGCCGTCGCCGGCCAGTACGTCACCTTCACGCTCACCTCCACCGAGGACCTGGCCGCCCCGACCTACTTCCTCCTCGACGACACCGCCCTCACCCTCCATCCCTGACGCTCACCCGGCACAGCACGAGGCCCGCTCCCCGCAGGGGGGGGCGGGCCCTTCGTCGGCGTTTCGGCCAACCACCCTCCCTCGCACTGCCGTTGCGGGAAGCGGGTCGATGGCCTGGCCATGTTCCCTTCCCCGCTCCAACTCGGGCCTCTACATCCGGCCGGAACACACCAGTTCGATACGGCGGCGTGGTCGTTGGGCTTCACGACCGCACCGGACGATCGGCCAGGAGGACCCGCCGTTGACCTCGACAGCCACCAACACGCAGCAGGAAGCCACTCCGCCCCCTCCCCCGCCGCCCGCGGAGATCACCTACAACGGGCAGTACGCCATCAACCCGCTCGCCGAGGTCTCCTTCCGGCGCATGTGCGCGCAGATCCCCGCCGTGTTGGGCAGGATCGCCCGGCTGTCGTGGCGGATCGACCGGTCCGCCGTGCGGATGCTGGTCGGCTGCCAACTGGTCACGGGCGTCTCGGCCGCCGTGCTGCTGACGGCCACGGCGCGCGCCATGGAGCCCGTCCTCGGGACCGGCTCCGCCGAGGAGCGGCTGCGGGGCGCGCTGCCGGCGCTGCTGGTGGTGGCGCTCGCCGCGGCGCTGGCCCGTACCGCGGGGGCGGTGGCGGCGTACGCGGAGCGGCGGGTCACGCCACGGCTGACGACGGAGACGGACTCGGCGCTGGTCGAGGCGGTGTGCCGGGTGGAGGCGGTGGCGTACGCGGAGGACGGGTTCTCGGACCGGCGCGAGGCGGCCGAGATGGGGGTGACGCGCACCCATGTGATGGTGACGGACGCGCAGCGGTTCGTGTCGGCGGCGATCCGCATGGTCACCGCCGGGGGCGTGCTGTCGGTGCTGAATCCGCTGATGCTGCCGCTCCTGCTGCTCGCCGTGCTCCCGGCCGGTGTCGGGGCCGTCCTGAGCGCGCGGGTCGACTACGGGATCCACTACGGCAACATCGCCGACCGCAACGTGCGCGGCATGATGCGGTGGTGGGCGACCGAGTCGAAGTACGGCGACGAGGTCCGCGCGAACTCGATGACCGACTACCTCGTGTACTGGTACCGGGCCCTGTCCGACCGGTGCGACCGGCGGACGCTGGCCGCCGCGCCGCGGACGCTGCGGATCGCCCTGCTGTCCGCGCTGGCCGGCGGGGCCTTCCTGATGGCGACGTGGGGTGCGCTGGCCTGGCTGGCGCTGTCGGGCCGGATCGACCTCGCGGTCGCCGCGACCGCCGTCATCGCCGTGCAGACGACACTCGCCGCCCTGTCCCAGGTCGTCGTCAACGGCGCCGCCGTCTTCCACACCAGCCTGTACCTGGGCGACATGCAGACCTTCCTCGACGCCGCCGCCGCCCGGGCGCCCGCGCGCGGCGCCCACCGTCTCACCGCGCCGGTCGACGAGATCCGCCTGGACGAGGTCGTGTACCAGTACCCGGGCAAGGACAAGCCCGCCGTCGACGGCGTCTCCCTGACCCTGCGGCGAGGCCGCATCCTCGCGATCGTCGGGGCCAACGGCTCCGGGAAGTCCACCCTCACCCGTCTCCTGACCGGCATCTACCTGCCGGACAAGGGCACGGTCGCCTGGAACGGCACCGACCTGGCCGGAACGGACCCCGCCACGGTGTGGGCACACACCGGTCTGGTGCCCCAGATCTTCGCGCAGTGGCCGCTGCGCGTCCGCGAGAACGTCACGCTCGGCCAGCCCCGTAGCCACGACGACGCCTCCGTGTGGCAGGCGGTCGACGCGGTCGGCCTGCGCGACGCCGTCGAGGACCTTCCCCAAGGCCTCGACACCCTGCTCGCCCGGGACATCTTCGGCGGCACGGAGCTCTCCGGCGGCCAGTGGCAGCGCATCGCGTGCTCCAGGGCCCTGTACCGCCGGCCCGGACTGCTGATCCTCGACGAACCGACCTCCCAGATGGACCCGCGCGGCGAGCACCAGATCTTCGAGCGGATCAAGGCCATCGCCTCCGACCGCATCACGATCGTCGTCACCCACCGCCTGGAGAACACCAGAATCGCCGATCACATCATCGTGATGGAGCACGGCCGCATCACCGAACAGGGCCGCTACGACGACCTCGCCCACGGCGGGGGAACCTTCGCCGAACTCCTCCGTCTCTCCCAGGACCGCTGACCCGTCACGTCACCGCCCGTCCCCTTCCTCACGGCTGCCGGGATTCCCTGCGCCGCCCGCCCCTTCGATCGGAGAGCCATGACGACGACCTCCACCCCTGACGAGCTGCCCGGTACGGCGATGACCGACGAGGCCTACGGTGCCCTGCGTGCGTCGGCCGCCCTGTGGGTCGGCACGTCCGTGCTGATCACCGACCGACGCGGCCGCATCCTGATCCAGCACGTGGACTACCTGTCCACCTGCCTGTTGCCGGGCGGAGCCGTCGACGCGGGCGAAGCCCCCTCCCACGCGGCCTCCCGTGAACTGAAGGAGGAGCTCGGCGTCGACGCGGTCGTCGACCGGGGCCTCGCCGTCGACTGGGTCTCCCGTGACGGCTCCGTCGCGCCGCCCGTCATGCGGTTCCCCGGCGAGATCATCCACGTGTACGACGGCGGCACCTGGGACGACGAGCAGATCGCCGCCATCCGGCTGCCTGCACGCGAGATCGCGAGCATCGAGTTCGTCGAGCCCGCCCGCCTGCCCGACCTGATGTCCCCGGGCGACGCCCGCCGTGCCCTGTCGGCGCTCCGTGCGCGCATCGGCTCCGCCGGCGCCGCGCTCCTGGAGAACGGCTCCCCGCTCGCCCCCACCGTCCTCGATCGGGCCGGTGTCCTGCGCACCGCCCGGGCCGAGCACCACCTCCCGTTCCGCCCCGCCCCGGCACCGGACGGCCTCGACGTGCGCCAGTCCTGGGGCTGGCTGTTCGCGCCGGACGGCCGCGTCCTGGTCCTCCTCGACCCCGACACGGGCGCCGCCTGCCTGCCCGGCGGCACGCCCGAACCCCACGACCACGGCGATCCCGTGGCCACCCTGCGCCGCGAAGCCCGAGAGGAAGCCCACGCCGGCTTCGGCGAGCCGGTGTTCCTCGGGCACCTCTCCGATCCCGGCGAGCACCTCTCCGATCCCGGCGGGCCGTGCGCCCGCGTCCGGTACGCCGCGGCACTGGCGCACGTCGGCCCCGCGCTCCCCGACCCGGCCACGGGCCGCACCTACACCCGGATGCTGGCCGCGCCGGAGCAAGCCCTGGAGTTCTTCGACTGGGGCCCGCCGGCCACCGAGCAGCTCGCCGCCGTACACCGGGGCCGCGAGCGCCTCGGCATCCCTGCGGCGGCACGTGGCCCCGTCACCGAACTCGGCGCCCCCACCACCTGGTGACATCCCGGCCGCCTGTGCTCCTGGTTCAGCGCTCCCACTCGGGAAACAGCAGGAACCGGTCGACGCGGTCGAGGTGGGCCGAGTCCCCGGTCTCGATCATCCGCACGATCTCCTTCGGAAGGTGTTCTTGGTCGAGGCCCAGCAGGGAAGGGGGCAGGGGGGTCGGTTCGTCGGCTTCCGTGGCGGCGTCGCGGAGCAACGTGCTGGGGAGGAGCGCGCCGCGGGCCTCCGTGGCGGCTTCGTCGGTGAGTAGGGGGAAGATCCTGACGGGGACGCCGAGGCGGTCCCAGCCGAGGTGGTCGAGCAGGCCCGGATCCAGTTTCAGGGAGAGGTCGCCGGTCAGGCGGGCGACGCGTACGGCGAACAGTGGCCACCGGGTTTCCGGCACCGAGACCAGCACGGTCGTGTCCCCGCAGAGGGCTTGGAGCTGCGCCCACGCCTGCGGGGTGCGGTCGCGGACGGCTTGCTGGGCAGCCGTGATGTGCGGGCTGGTCCCGGTGTCGACCAGTCGTCCGATCAGGGCCGGGGCAAGGAGCGTCCAGGCGAGGCGGTCGGGAAGGAGTGCCGCGTCCAGGTCCCCGGTCGCCTCCGCGACCAGCGTGGTGCGGGCGCTGAAGTCCGCCGGGCGTTCGAAGAGCCGCTCGCGGAAGCCTCCGTCGCGACCGGGGAGGATCGTCGTCAGGTCGGCGAGGGTCGCCCGGCCCTCGACCGGGTCGAGGAGGGAGTCGACGGCCTGCTGAAGGCGGGTGCGCTCTGGACCGATGACCTGCGGCGGAGCTTCGAAGGCGATCAGCTGACGGACTCGGGAGGTGCGGGAGACGATCTGTCGGTACGGTTCGTTGAGTGCGCTGATATGGACGCGGCCCTCGTGGACGATCGCCGGGCGCAGGTCGGCGGGCAGCACCGGAAGTCGGTGCAGCAGGGCGCCCCGGGGAGCGGCCTGGCCTCGCCGGGTGAACATCAGCCGCACCGCGTCGGCCCCCGTGCAGAGCCGGTCGTCGTCGGGGCGGGGTTCCGCCGCCGCGGGCGGGAGGACGAACTCGTCGCGGTCGCCGTCCCTGACGACGTGGCAGCGCCCGTGGATGATGTCCGCGAGTGTCCGGCGGTCGATGCCGAGGGCGTCGGCCAGGTGGTCCTCGTACCAAGGGTGCACCATCGGCGCGGCCAGCTCGATGTGGCCCATGCGTCGGCGCCGGACCATGGTGTCCACCACCTCCACCCCGCACCTCGGGCAGAGCTCGCCCGCGTGGCCCGGCCCCCGGAGCTTTCCGCACCCGCACGCGTGGTCGCGGACCGGTCCGAAGATGCTCTGGCAGGCCAGGCCGCCGGGCACCGGGCGCCGGGTCCGCAGATCCATCGTGTCGAAGTTCCGCACCTCGCCGAAGGACGCGGCGAGGACCTGCTCGTCGTCGATGGCCCGGAACGACAGCCGGTCACCGTGCCACACGGGTTCGACGCAGGCGGCGCGCAGCAGGCGGCCCCAGTTGCGGACCGCTTCGATCGGCGCGGACTCCAGCGTCGTGGCGTGCTCGGACGGAGGCAGCGGGATGTCCCGCAACGAGGTCCCGCCCTTGACCAGGAGCTCGAAGAGGCCGAGGCGCCCGTCGACGGAGTCGCTCCGGAGCACGTGGAGCTCGAAGGCGGTGCGGCTCGCGCCGTGTCGCAGCAACCACGCCAGGTCCGTGAGTCGGACCGGTAGCCCCGGATCTCGCGCGTCGGTCGGTACGGGCAGCTGCCTGACCATGGAGTACGAGCCGGTCGCGCGGGCGCTGACGGCGGATCGGGAGCGCTCGTCGGGGCGGAGCCGGATGCCGACGGTCCTGGCCGGCCCTTCGGTCGCCCAGGGATGGTCGGGGCCGACGAGTACGTCCGTCCCGTGGGCCTCCTGGGTGCCGCACACCACCGCTCTGGAGTCGTCCGGGCCGTACAGGACGTCGCCGGTCTCCAGGGGGTCCGTCGTCGCCAGGCTGATGCTGATCCTGGCGCGTTCGCCGGGGCGCAGCACCTCCTCCTGGACCACTCGTGCCGGATGCCAGGCGACGTCGCAGGACTCGGACGCCGCCGTGCCGATGTGGACGCTCAGCACCCTCGCGGGGTGCCGGCCGGCCCAGCGGAACGAGGCGTCCTGCCGATCGTCGTACTTCTCGCCGAAGATCGCGCGCAGCAGCCGCTCCTCCGGGTTCAGGCTCTCCTCGGTGCGGGGTGTGCTGATGCCGACGAGGAGATCGCCCGGCTCGACGGTATCGCCGGGCAGCACGATGCCGTCCGAGGCGAGCGCCCCGCACAGGTCGGGCTTCACCTCCGGCGGCTCGGCGGTGAGTTGGTCGGGCCCGAGCGGGGTGATGCGCAGGGATACGCCGATGTTGTCCAGGCCCGAGCCGGAGAGGGCCCCGGGTGTGGACAGAGCCGGTGAGACCAGGGCCGCGTCGCCCCGGAGCCCCGGGGACACGGCCACCGTGCAGGGCCGGTACAGGTCGGCGCCGCGGGCGAGGCCGGCTTCCTCGGGCGACTCGGCGGCCAGGGCGTAGCCGACTCTGCGGGCGAACCTCGCGCTGAAGTCGTCGGTGTGCCGGCGGCGCCGTCCTGAGCGGCGGAGTCCGGCCTGCGCGGCGATGACGGCCCGCAGCTCGGACCCGGCTGGACGGTTGCGGCGGGTGACGGTGCGCCGGAAGGCGGCTTCCAGGATCCGTTCCACGTCGTTCTGGCGGTCGTACCGGGGGTGATCGGCGACGGCGACGAGTTGTCCGGTCGGCCGGTCCCGCCCGTGTCGGTCCCGGACGTCACTGACCCAGAGCATGTCCGGGAGGTCGAAGACGAGTTCGTCGTCCCGTTCGGTCAGCCCGAGCATCAAGGGCAGCCGCATCACTTCGAGACGCCAGGGGGCCGACTGCTGCCCCGCCCGACGGTTCCTCAGTTCGAGGGTGAGCGGGATGCGGCACTCGGAGGGGTGTACGCCGCCCTGTCGGATCTGCCACCACAGGCTCAGCGTCACTCGTGTTCCGCATCGGTCGCAGGTGGCGTACGTGGCCGTGGTTCGGCACCTTCGACACCGGCGTGCCCGTGCGGGCAGTCGGCCGTTGCCGGACATCGCTCCGCAGTCGCAGGCGTGGTCGTAACGGGCGGCGTGTCCCTCCCGGCTCCCGCACGAGCAGGCCCACGTACCCAGGTCGTACCCGGTGAGGTCCACGTCGACCGGTGGCCCGGAAAGGTCGTCGTCGTCCGTCAGCCGCATCGGGAACAGCCGGTGCAGGGCCCGCTCCAGACCGATCTCCTGCCGGTCGGCGGCGGGCACGTCCAGTTGGAGGAAGTCGGCGAAGCCCTGGCAGTGCCGCCGGTGCAGGGACGCGTACGTGTCGTCGCGCTCCGCCGACCGCCGGCGGAAGAGCAGCCGGGTGTAGCGCAGCAGGTCGGGCCGGGCCCGGCTGAAGTACTCCAGGCCGACGTCGAGGTCGTCACGCAGGGCGAGCACACCGAACCGTGCCAGGCGCAGCTCGCGGAACTGCTCGTCGGTGAGGACGTCGTGCACCTCGTCGGCGAGGTCGTCCTCCGCGGTGTAGCGCACCACGGTGGAGAGCGCGTAGTCGCTGCGGTGCGCACGCCACTGCCGGGCGTCCTCCGCCAGCTGCTTGCGGTACGTGCCCCGCGCGATCCCTTCGGCGACGCGCTCGCGGAACGACGGCATCTAGTGCCTCTCCCGGAAGTATTCCCTGAACCGGTTGTGGCAGAAGGTGTACGACTGCCTGTCCTCGCCGGTCCGGAGCAGGAACCGCTGCACGTCACGCACCACCCGTTCGAGCGACCCACCGGTCAGGCCGGGGACGTTGCGGAGCAGGTCGGAGCGGTGCAGGGGGCCGTACGCCTCCAGGACGAGGCCGATCACCATGTCGTGCAGGCCGCTGTCGACGGAGCGGTGGAGTTGTTCGAACTGCTCGTCGAGGTACGGGTACAGGCCGTTCGGGGTCCGGCGGATGTTCTCCGGGGTCAGCCGGCCGTGTTCCACGTCCTCGACCAGGAACCGCAGGTAGAACGGGTCTCCCTCGGAGACCTCGTGGAGGGCGTCGACGAAGCCGGCCCGCCCGCCGAGGGCCGCGCCGGTCGGCCCGGCGTGGTGCAGCAGCAGTTGCCGGACGGCGTCGGCGTCCAGGCCGCCGAGCGTCACCCGGAGGCCGATGTCGTCCGCTGTCAGCCCCACTTCGGAGAGGTAGGACCGGCAGCCCTGGGACCGGGCCGAGAGCAGGACGAACAGGTTCTTCGGCAGGCGCCGCGGAAGGAGACCGAGCAGGAAGCTGGGGTGCCGGTCCACTTCGTCGATGGCGTCCAGCACCAGCACGGTCGGCTTCTCCCGGTCGCTCTCGACCACTTCGAGGAACCGGGCGGCCAACGCGCGCCCGCCGACGGGGGCGGCACGGTGCGGTTCGAGTTGCTCGCACAGGTTGGAGAGCAGATCGTCGAGCCGGGTCGGGTCGAAGGCGCCGCCCGCCGTCTTGTAGCGCTGACTGATGAAGTGGTAGAGGTACGCGGGCTGTTGCCGTACCAGCACGGCCAGCAGCGACGTCTTTCCGTACCCGGAGAGCCCGTCGACGAAGACGTATCCGCGGTCGTGCCCGTCGATGTGGTCGCGGATGGCACGGACCTCGCCGTCGCGGCCCGCGAACTTCTCGGTGTGGTGGTCGAGCAGGTGCCGGAAGAACCGTCGTGATCCGCCGGACGACGGACCCAGCGCTCCGGGAGAGGGCGGATCCGGGGCTCCTCCCGCCTGCCGTGTGAGGGCGCTCGACCAGAGCTCCCGGACGCGGTCGACCGCCTTCCGTTCGTTGCGGCCGGCTCTGCGTGCCAGGACGGCGGCCACGGACTCGACCGCTTCGACGCGGCGGGGAAGGGTGGGCGCCGACAGGATCCTGCGGACGGTGTCCCCGCTCGGCGCGTCCGGCAGGGCGTCGTCCCGTCCGATCTCCTCCGCGATCTCGTCCGTGGCCGGCGCGCCGGCGCGTGCGTAGAGCTCGTACAGCAGCGACTTGAGTTCGCGCAGAGGGCCTGGCTCGACGACGACCGGGGGTTGGACGGACCGTGGCCGTGATATGCGCCGCTCCCCGCGTTGTTCGTCCCTCATGCGCCAAGCATCGCGCAGGACTCCCCCGTCCGTGTGACTTCGGCGCGACTCGGCGCAACCGGGCGCAACTCGGATTCCGGGCCCTGACACGCCGCAGGCTGGTGGACAGGTCGGCCGACCGCAACCTCCTTCCGCCCACGGCCCCTTGGAGCCTCGCCATGTCAGTTCCCGCGCAGAAGCAGCCGTCCGACCCGGATCCGAGCCGTCGACCGGCCGATGCCTCCGCCCCCGTCACGGCCGCCGCCCCCGAACGCCCCTCGGACACCGCGCCGCTGCGACGCGACTTCCTGAAGGGGGCGTTCTACGAGGCCGGCAAGACGTTCTTCCGGGAGGCTTGGAAGACCGTCGTCGGCGAGTGACGGCGGATCGGAGCACACTAATAAACTCGACTTCCCGATCACTCCTGGGAGATCACCTGATGAACGCCATCCCCGCCAACGCCATCCCCGCCGCGGACACGCAGGGAGCCGACGGCGCCGAGGGCCGTACCGGCGGCTGCCTGTGCGGCCGCGTTCGCTTCACCGCCCGGGGTCCGGCCGTCTTCCCCCACACCTGCGCCTGCGCGCACTGCCAGAAGCTCGGCGGCACCCCCGTGATGTGGTGGGTGGGCTTCGAGACGGTCACCTGGACCGGCGACAGCGAGCCGACCTGGTACGAGACTTTCGAGGGCGAGGCGAAGCGCGGCTTCTGCCCGACCTGCGGCAGCCGCGTGGCGGCGATCGACGCCGACGTCCCGGAGGTCGGCATCAACGCCACCGCCCTCGACGACACCAGCGGCACGGACCTCGTGCCCCTTCACGCGTCCTTCCGCGACAACGCCGTGCACTGGCTGCCTCCGGTGCCGGTGCCGGAGCCCGAGCACGACGCCACGAGGCACGCATCCCAGGCGGGCCTGGCGTGACCCGGTCACCCCAGCCCGCCGAGTTCCTCGATCCCAGCGGGCTCTCGCTCGTCGAGCACGCCCCACCGGTGCTCTCGCCATGGGAGCGGAGCGAGGTGGACCGCCTCTGGGAGGAGACGCGGGCCCGCAACCCCGCCACGTTCGACGGCCCACTGGTCGCGAGCCTCAAGGTCGACGAGGCCGCGTCGGGCCGCCTGGTGGTGGGGTGGGCACCCATGACGTATCGCCACCGGGCGCTGCGCCGGCTCCGGCCGCCCGAGCAGGTCCCCGGGTCGGTCTTCGTCACCGTCCTGCTCCCCACGGACGAGGGGCTCGTGCTCGGACGCGGATCGGCGACCACGGCAGCGCCCGGCCGATGGACCCTCCCGGGCGGCGCGGCCGAGCCCCCGCCGCCCGGGACGCCCCTGGACACGGAGGTGCTCCGCGAGCACGCCGCTCGCGAGCTGGCCGAGGAGACCGGCGTCCTCGTGGCCGGCGGGGAGCTGGCACTGTGGGGGCTCACCCGCGGACGCCGGTTCGGCAGCCTCGGCTTCCACTTCCTCTGCCCGCCGACGTCCGCCGCGCTCGTGCGCCGGACGTGGGCGGACCTGTCCGCCGCGCAGACGGCCGGGCACGGCGACGTGCCGGAACTCGACGCGCTCGCCTTCGTGCCTGATCCCACCCGTGCCGACCGGCTGGGTCCGACCGCGGACTACCTGCCCCAGGTGCTCGACCGGTATTTCGCGGCATGACCCGGTCCTGTGCGGCGCAGGGGGACGCCCGGGTGCACCGGACCGCACCGGACCGCACTGGACCGCACCGGGTGATCACAGGGCGTGACGCCTCGGGTAGCGGCGTCCGTCGCGTGGGGGGAGGGTGGTCGGGGTGCGACGAAAGGGCAATGTGATGACCGAAGGCCGACCTGCGACGACGACTGATTCCGGTGCTCCGGTGGAGAGTGACGAGCATTCGCTCACGGTGGGGCCGGGAGGTCCGATCCTCCTCCAGGACGCCTATCTGATCGAGCAGATGGCGCAGTTCAACCGGGAGCGGATCCCGGAACGCCAGCCGCATGCGAAGGGGAGCGGCGCGTTCGGCCGCTTCGAGGTCACGCACGACGTCAGCCGGTACACCAAGGCGGCGCTGTTCCAGCCGGGGACCCGTACCGACCTGGTCGTCCGCTTCTCGACCGTGGCCGGTGAGCGCGGCAGCCCGGACACGTGGCGGGACCCGCGCGGCTTCGCGGTGAAGTTCTACACGTCCGAGGGCAACTACGACATGGTCGGCAACAACACGCCGGTCTTCTTCGTCAAGGATCCGATGAAGTTCCAGCACTTCATCCGGTCCCAGAAGCGGCGGGCGGACAGCAACCTGCGCGACCACGACATGCAGTGGGACTTCTGGACCCTGTCGCCGGAGTCGGCGCACCAGGTCACGTGGCTGATGGGCGACCGCGGCATCCCTCGGACGTGGCGCCACATGAACGGCTACACCTCGCACACGTACATGTGGATCAACGCGTCCGGCGAGCGCTTCTGGGTGAAGTACCACTTCAAGACCGACCAGGGCATCGAGTTCCTCACCCAGGACGAGGCGGACCGCATGGCGGGCGTCGACCCGGACTTCCACGTGCGGGACCTGTTCGAGCACATCCGGGACGGGGACTTCCCGTCGTGGACGCTGCACGTCCAGGTCATGCCGTACGAGGATGCGGCCGGGTACCGGTTCAATCCGTTCGACCTCACCAAGGTGTGGCCGCACGGCGACTACCCGCTCATCCCCGTCGGCCGGATGACGCTGGACCGGAACCCCACCGACAACCACGCGGAGATCGAGCAGGCGGCCTTCCAGCCGAACAACTTCGTCCCCGGCATCGGGCCGAGCCCGGACCGCATGCTCCTTGCCCGGCTCTTCTCCTACGCGGACGCCCACCGCGCCCGCATCGGCACCAACTACCAGCAGCTTCCGGTCAACGCCCCCGTCGTCGACGTCCACACGTACTCCAAGGACGGCGCGATGGCCTACCGGAAGACGTCCGATCCGGTCTACGCGCCGAACTCCAAGGGCGGACCGGCGGCCGACACCGAGCGGTACGGGACGCCGCCGGGCTGGGCCGCCGACGGGGAGATCACCCGGGCCGCCTACGTCTCCCACCCGAAGGACGACGACTGGGGGCAGCCCGGCACCCTCGTCCGCGAGGTCCTGGACGACGCGGCCCGCGACCGGCTCGTGGACAACGTCGTCGGTCACCTCCTCGACGGGGTGAGCGAGCCGGTCCTGGAACGGGCCTTCGCGTACTGGACGAACATCGACGCGGCGCTCGGTGCGCGCATCGCCGAGGGCGTGCGCGCCAAGCGGGGTTCGTAGGGCTCGGGAGGCGAGGTACGCCGGAGCCGCCGCTCGTCCCGGAGCGGCGGCTTCGGCGTGGGTGGGCCCTACGCCGTGGGCAGGGTGATCTCCCGCTTGAGGATCTTGCCGCTCGGGCCCAGCGGGAGCTGGTCCACGACCCATACCTGGCGGGGGTACTTGTAGGCGGCCACCTGGTCCTTGACGTACGCGCGCAGTTCGTCAGGGGTGGCCTGGGCGCCGGGGCGGAGCGTGACCGCGGCGGCGACTTCCTCGCCCAGTTCGGCGTGCGGGATGCCGACCACGGCGGCGAGGGCGACGGCGGGGTGCTCGTGGAGGACTTCCTCGATCTCGCGCGGGTAGACGTTGTAGCCGCCGCGGATGATCATGTCCTTCTTCCGGTCGACGACGTAGAGGTAGCCGTCGTCGTCGGCGCGGGCCAGGTCGCCGGTGCGCAGCCATCCGTCGGGGATGGCGGCCTCGGTCTCCTCCGGGCGGTTCCAGTACCCCTTCATCACGTTCGGGCCCCGGACGGCCAGCTCGCCGATCTCGCCGGGGGTGACGTCCTGGCCCTTGTCGTCGAGCAGGCGTACCTCGACGTCCTGGATGGGGGTGCCGATGGAGCCGGCCTTGCGCGGGCGGTCGGGGTGGTTGAAGGTGACCACCGGGCTGGTCTCGGACATGCCGAAGCCTTCGAGGACCGGACAGTCGAACCGCCGCTCGAATCCATGGAGGATCTCGACCGGCAGCGAGGCGCCGCCGGAGATGCACATCCGCAGCGTCGACACGTCCGCGTCCGAGGGGTGCTGGAGCAGCGCCGCGTACATCGTCGGCACGCCCTCGAAGACGGTGGCCCGTTCGCGGGCGATGGCTTCGAGGACGGCCGCGGGGTCGAAGCGCGGGATGAGGACGAGCGAGGCGCCGCTGCGGACGGCCGCGCTCATGGTGCAGATCTGCCCGAAGATGTGGAACAGCGGCAGGCAGCCCACCACGACGTCGTCCGGCGTCATCCGCTGGATGTGGACGGTGTTGACCTCGGTGTTGTGCCGCAGCCCGGCGTGGGAGAGGACGGCGCCCTTGGGCCGGCCGGTGGTGCCGGAGGTGTACAGCAGGACGGCCATGGCGTCGTCGCCCGTGTCGGCGACCTCGGCCAGCGGCTCGTGCAGGTCCAGGAGTGCGGCGAAGGCGGCGGGTTCGACGGCCGTGTGGCGCACTCCCGCGGCGGCGGCGCCCTGGGTGCCCTCGCCGGGGGCCTGGTGCCATTCGAAGAGCCGGACCGCGCCGGAATCGGTGAGGTGGAACTCCGTCTCCCGGGTCTTCAGGAGGGGGTTCATCGGGACGACGACCGCTCCGGCGCGGAGGATGCCGTAGTACAGCACGACGAACTCGGGAACGTTCGGCAGCATCAGGGCGACGCGGTCCCCGGGCTGCACGCCTTCGGACCTGAGCAGGGCGGCGGCGCGGGCGCTGCGCTCGTCCAGCTCCCCGTAGGCGATGACCTGCTCCCCCAGGCGCAGCGCCGGGCGCTCGGGCTGCCGCCCTGCCGTCTCCACGAGGAACCCTGCCAGATTGGCCATGACCCGCCTCCGTTACACAGAATCGCCGGATGTTTACATCGTCGACATCTTGCAGCCGTACGGGGCCGGGGCCTATGGCCTGCGGGACAACGCACGGGCCCCGGGATTGTCCTCGGCCACAAGACGGGGGCATTAAGCTGCGCAGATGATTCTTTCGGGTGTGGCGGAGACGCTTCTGTCCGGGCTTCCGCAGCTGGGTGAGCGTATGGCGCTGCGCATCCGCGGGGACGTCGAGGCGTACAGGGACGAGTCGCTGATCACCCTGGATTCACTGCGCCGCTCCTGCGCCGCGAACGCGGGCCTCATCCTCACCCACCTCCGCGTCGGAGGGGCTCCGGACGCCAGTTCGGCCCGCGAGACCGGACGGCTCCGCGCCGAGCAGGGTGTTCCGCTGGCGGACACGCTGCACGCCTACCGGATCGGCTCGCAACTCCTGTGGACGGAGATCCTCGCCGAGGCCCGTACGCGCCCGGACGTGTCCGACGACCTGCTGCTGACGGAGTCGGCCGAGTTCTGGGCGCTGTCCGGGCTGTACGCGGAGGCGGTGGCCGTCGCCTACCGGGAGGCGGCCGCCGAGCTCACCTCCCAGGGGCAGGCGAGGCGCTCCGCGCTGGTGGAGGCGTTGTTCACCGGCATCGTCACCGACCGCACGCTGTGGGAGGCGGCGCGCGAACTCGAACTGCCCGAACACGGGCCCTACGCCGTCGCCGCGGCCACGGTGGACACCCCGGGAGAGGAGCCCCTCGCCGGCGCGGAGGCGGCCCTGCGCCAGGCGAACCTTCCCTCCGCCTGGCGTCTCCTGCCGGACGAGCAGCTCGCGCTGATCGCCCTGCCCACGGCGGCGGCGGAGAGCACGTGCCTGCGCGCCCTGCGCCGGACGCGCGCCCGTGTCGGCTTCAGCCCGCGCTTCTCCTCGCTGCGGGACACGCCTCAGGCGCTGCGCTTCGCCCGGCTCGCCCTCGCCGGGCTGGAGGGTGCCGGCCCCGGCGTGGCCCGCTTCGACGACAATCCGCTGGCCATGGTCGTCGCCGCGGCTCCGGCCGAGGCCACGCACCTGATGGAGCTGGTTCTCCGGCCGCTGCTCGACCTTCCGGCCGCGGAACGGGCCCGGCTCCTGCGCACCCTGGAGCACTGGTTCGCCGCCGCCGGCTCGGCCGGCGCCGCCGCCCAGAGCCTGTTCGTCCACCCCAACACCGTCCGCTACCGCCTGCGCCGCGTGGAGGAGCTGACGGGCCGCTCCCTCTCCGATCCGCGAGCGGCGGCGGACATCGGCGCGGCGCTCCTGGCGGTCCGTGGTCCAGGACGAGTCGACGCGTCCCGCCCGACGCCATAGGGTCAGCCCTCAGCAGGTGCGCCCGGCCTGGGAGTTGACCAAGTCCCCGATCGTCGTACCGGTCCCCGGAGCGTCCCGTCCCGCGACGATCCGCGACTCGGCGGCAGCGGCCGACCCGACGCTCACCGCGGCGGAGTTCGCCGAACTCGACGCGCGCTGAAGCTGCGACCCCGTGACGGCGGCCGGGCCGCTCTCCCCCTCCGCGTGATGTCGTCGGCGAAGGCGTGCGGCGTCTCACGCGAGGCCTTCCGGGGGCTCACTCCTCGTCCACGATGTGCATCGCGGCCTCCTCGGCGGAGGCCGCGCCGCCGTCGATGCCGAGGTCGCGGGCATTGAGTTCGTACCGGGCCGGGCCGGTTCCCTGGTCCTCGGAGAGCAGGCGGCCGGCGCGGCGGCCGCCGACCTGGTCGTCGAGGAGTTCCCCGTCGGTGTCCGTGGCGTCGCCGAGACCGTCGCCTTCGGGGGCGGCGAGCTCCGGCGCTTCCTGCGCGAGCCGCGCGTCGAGGGATTCGCCGCGTACGCGCTCCGCCGCGGTCACTCCCTCGTGCTCGACGCCCAAGGGGCGTTCGGGCGGCGAGTAACCCTCGTCGAGCGGGTCGCCGGCGGGCGCGTAGAGGGTGTCCTCGTAGTCCAGTACGCCCGCGTCGTCCTGGACCTCGCTGCCGTCGGGCTGGTAGACGTCGTCACCCCACGCCTCGGTCTCAGTCATGTGGAACTCCGTTCGCCGCACCGCGGTTCATCGCGTGGTGGAGGGGAGAGCGAAACGGAAGGCGCCTGCTCCGCTGCCCAGTTGAAGCCAGAGGTACCGGGGCTGGGTGACGACGCGCAGGGCGACGGCAGCACAGCCCGGGCAGCGGGCGGTCAGGCCGGGTTCGGGGCCGTAGACGTGCAGTTCGGCCACGGTCGCCGGCAGGCGGCAGGAGGGGCACAGGCGCCAGGCCGTGGTCGGGCCAGGTGGTGTCGAACTTGGACCACCGGGTCACGCAGTGGATGTCGACGGTGGGCTCCTCCGGCGGGAGGGCCATCATCTGGTCCCGCGTCCAGGTCCGGGTCTCCCCCACCTCGGTGGTCACGGTGAACGACCACCGGTCCGTGGGGACGTGCGGGGTCGGCCCGGCGGACAGGACGGGAAACGATTCCGTGGGGTACTGCCCCGGCGGCAGCCGGCCTTCGAACGCGTGGGTCCTCCCGTGGAACCCTGGTGACAGGCTGCCCATGGGTTCACTCCTCTCGCTCGAAGTCGGCCTCCGCCCGCTCGTCGTCGAGATCGGCTTGGGCCTGCGTGTACAGGTCGTGCACGAATCTCCGCGCGTCCTCGGGCGAAATGCCGACGCCGAGCCGAAGGAGGCGGCCAGTCCACGAGGCGAGGGGATCGCCGGGTTCTTTCATGGGAACCTCTTGACGGGCTGGAAGTCCTGGACGTCATCGGCTGTCGGTCGGCGACAGGCTGGAAGGCGGGGCTCCACCGCCGCACGCACGCCGGCTCCGCGGAACCCGCCATGGGGACACAGCGCACCGTGTCCCTGCTCTTCCTTCCATGATCCCCTCCTGCCGTGCCCGCGCAACCCGGCGTGGCCGGGGCCGCCGGTCCGGTCCTGACGGCGTTCGTGCGTGCCCGTCGCCGCGCGCCGGGTCGGCTGCGGGTACGCGATGCGCTCATCGCCTCCTGCCCAAGAGCGGGTGGGTCCGGGACACGGCCTTGGCGACGAACGCGAAGGAGCGCGAGCTGTGGGGCGCGTAGATGAGGCGCAGGGTGTCGGGCCTGGTGGGCTTGGAGAGGACCGGCTTGCGGTGGCTGAAGGTGTCGAAGGACGTCTCGCCGTGGTAGGCGCCCGTGCCGGATTCCCCGACGCCGCCGAACGGCAGGTTCGGGACGCCGAGGTGGATCATCGGCGCGTTGAAGACGAGCCCTCCGGACGAGGTCCTCTCCAACAGGGCCTGCCGGGCCGCCTTGTCGCGGGTGAACGCGTACAGGGAGAGGGGCTTGTCCCCGGCGTTGACGAAGTCGATGGCCTCGTCGACGTCGCGGACGGTCAGGACCGGGAGGATCGGGCCGAAGATCTCCTCGGTCATGACGGGGGCCCCGGACGGCACGTCGATCAGCACGGTCGGGGCGATGTAGCGCTCCGCCGCGTCGGAGACGCCGCCGGTGAGGAGTTCGCCTTCCGCCGTGAGTCCGGTCAGGCGCCGGAAGTGGCGGTCGTCGACGATGCGCCCGTAGTCGGCGCTGGTGCGCGGGTCGGTGCCGAACATCTCCTGGACGGCGTGGGGCAGCGCGGCCAGGAGGGAGTCGCGTGCGGTGCGGGTGACGAGGACGTAGTCGGGCGCGACGCACGTCTGCCCGGCGTTGGTGAACTTGCCCCAGGCCAGTCGGCGCGCGGTGACGGCCGTGTCGGCCGTCTCGTCGACGAAGACGGGTGATTTGCCGCCGAGTTCGAGGGTCACGGGGGTCAGGTTCTTCGCCGCGGCGGCGGCGACGATACGGCCGACGGTGCCGTTGCCCGTGTAGAAGATGTGGTCGAAGCGCTGCGCGAGCAACAGCGTGGTCCCCTCGACCGCTCCCTCGACGACGGCGACGGCCTCCAGGTAGCGGGGCAGGAGGTCGGCGAGCAGGCCGCTGGTGGCGGGGGCCAGTTCGCTGGGCTTGACGACGGCCGCGTTGCCGGCGGCCAGCGCGCCGACCAGGGGGTTCAGAGTGAGCGCGAGCGGATAGTTCCAGGGCGCGATGACCAGGCAGACGCCGAGGGGTTCGGGATGGATCCGGGCCGTAGCCGGTTTCAGGTTCAGGGGGACGGCGACCCGCCGCGGACGCATCCAGCGATCGAGGTGACGCAGGGCGTGCTCGACCTCGGCGAGGACTCCGCCGATCTCGGTGACGTGCGACTCGGTGCGCCCTTTGCGCAGGTCGTCGTAGAGCGCTTCCTCGATGTCCGAGGTGTGCTCCCTGAGGAGCCGCCGCAGGGCGTGGAGCTGGCGTCGGCGTCAGGCGCCCGGCCGGGTGAGACCCGAGTCGAAGGTGGCCCGCAGGTCCGTGACGGTCTGCGGGACCCGAGCGTGCCCCGCCCCGAGGTCGACGAGGAATGGGTGGAGGTGGACGCGGGCGAGTGGGGCGTCGTCCCCACGCGCGTCATCCGCCCCAAGGGGGTGACCGGACCACTGCCCGTGGTGTTCTACATCCACGGCGCGGGCTGGGTGTTCGGCGACGACAAGACCCACGACCGGCTCTTCCGCGAACTCACGGTCGGAGCGGGCGCCGCGGGCGTCTTCCCCGTCTACGGCCGCGCACCCGAATGGAAGTACCCCACCCAGATCGAGCAGAACTACGCCGTGGGCCAGTGGGTCATGGCGGAAGGCGCGCATCACGGCCTGGACACCTCACGGGTGGCGGTGACCGGCGAGTCCGTCGGCGGCTGCATGTCGACGGTCTTCGCGCTGATGAACAAGGAGCGCGGCGGCATCGACCTCAAGGCCCAGGTCCTGCTCTACCCGGTGACCGACGCCCACTTCGACACCCCGTCGTACCTGCAGTTCGCCGAGGGCTACTTCCTCACCCGCGACGGCATGAAGTGGTTCTGGGACGCGTACACCACCGACCCGGCCGAGCGCGCCGAACCCTACGCCTCACCCCTGCAGGCCACCCTCGAACAGCTCAAGGGCCTCCCCACCACCCTGGTGATCACCGACGAGGCCGATGTCCTGCGCGACGAGGGCGAGCAGTACGCCAACAGGCTCCGCGAGGCCGGCGTGGACGTCACCTCCGTCCGCGTCGCGGCCATGGTCCACGACTTCCTCCTCCTGGACAGCCTCCGCGACACCCGCGCCGCCAACGTCGCGCGCAAGCTCGCCGTCGACGCCCTCAGGACGGCGCTGCACGGCGACTGACGCACGTCGCACTCCCCTACGCACGACCGCACGAAGTCGGGCCCGTCGGCGCCATCGCGGCTCCGGCGGGCCCGCCGCGTTCTCCGCGGCGGTGCGGCCACCCGGTTGCGACGTACCCCACACCCCTTGATGTTTACGATGATTACATTGATGTCTTAATGTGAATAGTGCATACATCGTGCGTGGTCGAGAGGGAAGAGAGATCGGAATGACGAGCGAGCTGTTCTCGCCGCTGACCCTGCGCTCCGGAGGGGTACTGAAGAACCGGATCGCGAAGGCGGCCATGGAGGAGAACATGGCCGACGACCGCCAACTCCCCGACCGGCGGCTGCTTTCGCTGTACCGACGCTGGGCCGCCGGCGGCACCGGCCTGCTGATCACCGGCAACGTGATGGTCCACGCCGAGGCACTGACCGGGCCCGCAGGAGTCGTGCTCGACGAGCACGCACCCCTGCATCCCTTCAGCGAGTGGGCGAAGGCGGGAAAGTTCGGCGGGGGCGCGATCTGGATGCAGATCAACCACCCCGGCAGGCAGGTGACCGCCGACATGCCCGGCGTCGTCTGGGGCCCCACGGACATCGGCGTCAACCTGGGCAAGCACAGCGGCCGCTTCGGCAAGCCGACGGCCATGACCGCCCAGCAGATCCAGGAGACCGTCGCGCGGTACGCGGTGACCGCGCGGCGCGCCGAGGAGGCCGGTTTCGACGGCGTCGAGATCCACGCCGCCCACGGCTACCTGCTGTCCCAGTTCCTCTCCCCTCTGGTCAACAAGCGCACCGACCGGTGGGGCGGATCACTGGAGAACCGCGCCCGGATGCTGCTCGACATCGTCCGCGCCGTGCGCGCCTCCGTCTCGCCGTCCTTCGCGGTCGCCGTCAAGCTGAACTCTGCCGACTTCCAGCGCGGGGGCTTCGACGCCGACGACGCGCGCCAGGTGATCGAGACGCTGGAGCCGCTCGGCGTCGACATGGTCGAACTGTCCGGTGGCAGCTACGAAAGCCCCGCCATGACCGGCCGCCCCGCCGACGACCGCACCCAGGCCCGCGAGGCCTACTTCCTCGACCTCGCCAGGGACCTCGTCAGGACCAGCCCGCTCCCGCTGATGCTCACCGGGGGCATCACCCGCCGCGTCACCGCGGAAAGGGTTCTCGACAGCGGCGTCTCGGTCCTCGGCATGGGCACCGCGCTCGCCGTCACCCCGGATCTCCCGGAGCTCTGGCGTCGGGGCCGCGAGGCCGACCGCACCATGCGGCCGGTGACCTGGTCCGACAAGGCCCTCGCCTCCGCCGCCGGCATGGCCCAGGTCCGCCACCAGATGCGCCGCCTCGCCCGTGGACGCGCCACCAAGCCCGGCACGCACCCGGCCATCGCCCTCGCATCCGAACACCGAAAGCAGCGGCGCGCCCTGCGCAACTACCGGACCTGGCTGGCCACTTCCCGGGCCACTTCGCAGGCCGCGGCCTGACGTCGACGCCGATGGCGCCCCGGGACGCGCACGTCCCCGTGCCGCCCGGGCGCCATCGACCCCCGCGCTCCCGGAGCCCCCTCTTGTTGACGCTGCTCACATCACCCCCTTACAGTCCTATGTATACATCGCTTATATGAGAGCGAGGGCCCTATGTCTCCGACCGAGCAGGACACCGTCAAGGTCGACCTCGGCGGCCGCGCCGCCGCCGTCCCCCGGGGCGGGCTGTACGACCGCTACCGGATGAACCCGAACCTCGACGAGATCGCCCGCGACCCCCGCGTCAGCGGCGTGGACTTCTTCCGCCGGCTACCCAAGACCAAGGTCGACTCCCCGATCGGCGCCACGCTCACCCCGAACTTCTACTACGCGATCTCGACCGCCCGGCTCACGATGCTCGCGCCGTCCCGGGCGATCCGCAGCCGACTGCCGGAGGAGCTCTCGCCGCTGGAGATCGCGCCGGGCCTCGGACTGGTCTCGGTGATGTTCTTCCGCTACGACGTGTGCGACATCGACTTCTACACCGAGGCGGCCGTGGGAATCGCCGTCAAGCCCGCGCGGCACGGAGGGTTCGGCTTCTTCGACCTCGTCACCGGCCTGAAGAACGAGCACCTCGACAGCTACGTGCTGTCGCTGCCGGTGAGTTCGGAGATCGCCCAGGTCCGCGGCCACGACGGCTACGACTTCCCCAAGTGGGTCACCGGGCTCGACGTCGACATCGACGACCGGCGGACGACGGCCCGCGTGGCCGACGACGCCGGCGGGGTGGACCTGTCCCTCGTGGCGAACACCCCGACCCAGCGCGCCTACCCGAGCGGCGAGCGCGTCGGTTCCCTCACCTCGTACACGAGGATCAACGGCGCGTGGCACTCCACGTTGAACCAGACCAACGTGCTGAAAGCCGGTACGACGCGCAGCACCGGCGGCATCACCCTCCAGCTGGGCGAGGGCCGCATGTCCGACGACCTGCGGTCGCTCAAGCCGAAGCGGACCATCCAGTTCGACGTCATGACCGAGGGCCAGGCCGCGCTCCACATGCCGGTGCCCACCTCGGTCCAGAGCCGGAACAAGTAGCAAGGAGTCCGTGCCATAGCCACCGACCACGCCGTCCGTTCCACCGCCCCCCGCGGCCCGCGCCTGCCCGCGTTCATCACTCCGGGCCTGCTCGATCAGCTGGCCGCCCGGGTCTCGGCCGCGCCGCACGCCGCACGGGTCACCACCAACGCCCCGTACACCGGCGCGCCCTTGGCCGATTTGCCGGTCTCCACGCCCGAGGACGTCGAGGCCGCGTTCGCGCGGGCGCGGAGCGCGCAGAAGTCCTGGGCGGCCACGCCGATCGAGGAGCGCAAGCGGATCCTGCTGCGCTACCACGACCTGGTCCTGGCCCGGCGGGACGAAGCGTTGGACCTGATGCAGGCCGAGAACGGCAAGACCCGCCGCGACGCCTTCCTGGAGGTCGTCGACATCGGCATCGTGTCGCGGTACTACGCGCGCAGCGCCGCCAAGTACCTCCGCCCCAAGAGGCGGCGCGGCGCGATCCCACTGCTCACCCACACCACCGAGCTCCGCCACCCCAAGGGCGTCGTCACCGTCATCTCTCCGTGGAACTACCCGCTGAGCATGGCCGCGAGCGACACCGTCGCGGCGCTGATGGCCGGCAACGCCGTCGTGCAGAAACCCGACACCCAGACCGCGCTGACCGCCCTGTGGTCCATGGACCTGATGTACGAGGCGGGCCTGCCGGCCGACGCGTGGCAGATGGTGATCGGCCGGGGAAGCTCCATCGGCGGTGCGCTGATGGACAACGCCGACTACATGATGTTCACCGGCTCCACGGCCACCGGGCGCCGGATCGCGAGCGACGCCGGGGAGCGCCTCATCGCCGCCTCCCTCGAACTCGGCGGCAAGAACGCCATGATCGTCCTGGACGACGCCGACATCGACAAGGCCGCCGAGGGCGCCGTCAACGCCTGCTTCCCCTCCGCGGGACAGCTGTGCGTCTCCATCGAGCGCCTGTACGTGGCCGAGTCCGTCCGCGACGCGTTCGTCGCCGCGTTCGTCGCGCGCACCAGGAAGCTCGAGATCGGCGCCGCGTACGACTACAGCATGGACGTCGGCAGCCTCACGACCCCGTCCCAGCTGAAGACCGTCACCGAGCACGTCGGGGACGCCGTCGCCAAGGGCGCGACCGTCCTCGCCGGCGGCAAGGCCCGCCCCGACCTCGGCCCCCTCTTCCACGAGCCGACCATCCTCACCGACGTCACCCCCGACATGACGGTGTACGACCACGAGACGTTCGGCCCCGTCGTCTCCGTCTACTCCTACCGCGACGTCGACGAGGCCATCGCCATAGCCAACGCCACCGCCTACGGCCTCAACGCCAGCGTCTGGTCGGGCAACGGCGCGCGCGGCCGGGCCGTCGCCGCCCGCGTCCACGCCGGCACCGTCAACGTGAACGAGGCTTTCGCCGCGGCCTGGGGAAGCATCGACGCGCCGATGGGCGGCATGGGCGACTCCGGACTCGGCCGCCGCCACGGCGCCGACGGCATCCTCAAGTACACCGAGGCCCAGACCGTCGCCCACCAGCGGCTCCAGGGCTTCTATCCACCGTCCCGCATCAGCCCTGAGACGTGGACCACGCTGCTGACCGGCGCTCTGAAGGCCATGAAGGCGGTGGGCGTCCGCTGAACGCCGGACATGGGGCGCAGGAGTGCAGGAGCAAGAAGCGCAGGAGCAGCGCCGAGAACGGCTCACTCGTCATCCCGGTTCCCTCTTCCCTTTCGATCATTTATGATGTATGCACCGTTCACATGAGGACTGCAATGTGGACACCGCACATATCGGGAAGACGAGTGGGCCCCATGTCGCAGAGCAGTACGTACCATCACGGCGATCTGCGTGCCGCCTGCCTGCGGGCGGCACGGGAACTACTGGAAGAGGACGGGAGCGCGGGCCTCTCCCTGCGCGCGGTCGCGCGCAGGGCCGGGGTCTCGGCGACGGCACCGTACCGCCACTACGCGGACCGCGACGCCCTCGTCTCCGCCGTCGCCGCCGAGGGCTACCGTGAGCTCGCCGAGCACCTGGCGGCGACCCATCCCGCCCCCTCCACCCCGGACGACCTCGCTGCCGTCGCCGTCGTCTACGTCCGGTTCGCCCTCGACCACCCCGCCCTGTTCCGCGCCATGTTCGCCGAGCCCTGCGACCCGACCAGCGAGGAACGCCTCGCCGCGACGGAGGCGATCACCCAGTACGTCCAGGGCATCGTCCGCAGCGCCTTCCCCGGCGTCGAGGACACCGGCGCACTCGCGACCACCGTCTGGGCCCTCGTCCACGGCCTGGCGTTCCTCCACCTCGACGGCAAGCTCGACGCGTCGACACCCGAGGTCGTCGCCGACCAGGTCCGCACCTCCGTCCTGGCCCTGTTCGCCGCCTCCGCCGGCCTGCGGACGGCGACCACGGCGGGCTGACCGGCGCAGCTCAGCCCGCCCGGCTGAGGCGTTCCGTCGGGATCGCCTCGATCGTGCGACCCGCCCGACCGTCGATCAGGCCGCGCACGCCGGCAACCAGTGCCCAGAGCAGGAGAGGGAACGCGGCGACCCGTTCCGTTCCTCCCATGCCGAGACCGAGGTACTGGTGGGAGAGGAACAGCCCGAGGGCGGCGAAGGCGGTGACGCCCAGTGCCGTGGAGCCCCGCCGCAAGGCGGGCGGTATGCGCTCCGAAAGGCCGAAGCCTGCGAGAACGAGACCGATGTTGCCCGTCGCCATGATGAGGAGGGCGCCCAGGACGTGCTGGTTCTCGTGGGTGTCCGCAGGGGCCAGGCCGGCCAGCACGAATCCCACGCCGGCGCCGGCGAGCAGCACGCGGGCCGTGGCGGCGGCCCGGTTCCCGCGCCACAGGTCACCGGCGGTCAGGACGACGCCGATGGCGAACAGCGCTCCCAGGACGACGAACGAACCATTCATCAGGCCGTGCTCGGGGGAACAGACGTAGCGCGGTTCAGGCTCCGGCTGTAAGGCGCAGAGAGCGTTCCCCAGGTCGCTGATGTTGTTGTGTGCCCAGCTGTACGGCCTGTCCCAAGCCGACTCGGCGATCCCGTGGACGACGAGGAACTGCACCACGCCCACGATCCATGCCGCATATCCGATCCCGATCCCGATCCGGACTCTCACCTGTTCACCTTCCGTCGCGCGAAGTGCGTACGGACAGCCGATCATGCGGCGCCGAACTCGGGCACTCCGACGACCCCCCTGGAACGGGGTGGGGCAGCCCCCACCGTGGCGGTGACGCGGGTGGGGAGGGAGGGAGGGGGCGGGAAGGAAACGGGCTGAGCCACGGCGTCCTCCCGTGCTTACATGGCCGGCATGATGTCTGCCGACCGCATACTCGCCTTCGCGGCCATGTCGTTCCTGCTGATCGTGATCCCCGGCCCCAGCGTGCTGTTCGTGATCGGGCGCGCGCTGGCACAGGGACGCAGCGCCGCGCTGGCCACGGTCGTGGGGAACACGATCGGCTCATACGTACTGATCGCGGCCGTGGCGTTGGGGATCGGGTCCGTCGTGGAGCGCTCGGTGCTCGTCTTCACGCTGCTGAAGCTGACGGGCGCCGCGTACCTGGTGTATCTCGGCGTCAAGGCCTGGAAACAGCGTGGTTCGTTGCAGGCGGCGTTCGCCGGTGACAAGACCGCGCACGGGAGTCTGCGCACGATGGCGGAAGGGTTCGCGGTCGGCGTGGCCAATCCGAAGACCATCGTGTTCTTCGCCGCCGTGCTGCCGCAGTTCGTCGACCGCGGCCAAGGCCACGTCGTCGTGCAGATGTTGGTGCTCGGTCTGGTCTTCAACGTCATCGCGGTGGCTTCGGACAGCGTCTGGGGGCTGGCCGCGGCGACCGCGCGGAACTGGTTCGCCCGCTCGCCTCAGCGTCTCTCGATGGTCGGCGGCGTGGGCGGACTCGCGATGGTCGGCCTCGGCGTCACCGTCGCCGTGACGGGCCGCAAGGACTGACGACTCGCCGGCCGACCGGCCGGCCGAGGAGCCGGCGGGCCGCCCGGGAGGGCGGGGGCTCGGGGGCCGGTGGGGCGGAGCTGAGCGTCAGGGTGTGCGTGCGGCCGGGGTGCAAGCACGAGAGCATGGCGGCTCCGTCGGGACGATGGTGGGGCCGGGGCGGCCGTGCCTCGCGGTACGGGCGCCCCGGCCCCGGCGGGCGGTTCATCGATCTATCGCGGCAATCGCGGCATCCGCGTCAGCACGTAAGCCTGCGTCTGCGTCTGCGTGCGCACGAGTGGTTCGGCTGTGGTGCCGGTCAGGCCGTGCGGTCTGCGGCGAGCCGAGTGGCCAAGGCGGGTATTCCGAGGGCCTGTTCGTCGGTCGGTGTGGCCTGGTAGAGCTTGTTGGTCAGCTGGTACGGGTCGTTCACCAGGTCGTAGTACTCGCGGAACTTGACCTGGCCGGTGCCGGAGACGGTGCCGTTCCCGTCGGTGGTCAGGTCGTAGTACTCCGTGTACTGCTTGTCCTTCGCCACGTACGAGGACCAGGTCGGTACGCCGCCGGCCGCGGTGCCCTGCTTCCACCACTCCACCAGCAGGTGGTCGCGGCTCTGGGCGGTGAGCAGGGAGGTGCCGTCCTGCGGGGCGCCGGGGGTGATGCCTGCGGCGTCGAGGATGGTCGGCGCGATGTCGATGTTCGCGACGATGCGGTCGTCCACCGTTCCCGCGCCGAGTCCGCCGGCCGGCCAGGAGAGGTAGAAGGGCACCTCGTGGGCCGGGCGGTAGGGCACCGACTTGGCGGTCCAGCCGTGGTCGCCCCAGCTGAACCCGTTGTCGCCGATGTAGATGACGAGGGTGTTGTCGAGCTGGCCGAGGGCCTGGAGCTTGTCCTTGAAGGCCTGTACGGCGTCGTCGACGGAGAGCAGGGTGCGCAGCTGCTCGGCGCGGATGGTCCGGCCGTCGGCGAGGGTGCCGGTGGCGTTCTTGACGTACGCCGGCTTGTCGCTGCGGTCGTTCTCGGGGACGGAGGGCCGGCCGTTCCAGTCGGGCACGGGGGTGCCGGCGTACTTCGCCTCGGGGGTGCGCGGGCCGTGGGACGCGTACGGGGTGACGTACGCGAACCAGGGCCTGGTGTCCGTGGCGGCCTTGTCGAGGAACTTCAGGGTGCGGTTCTTGACGATGGTGGTGGTGTAGCCGCTGATCGTCTGGACGGTGCCGTCGACGTTCCACTGGGCGTCGACGTAGCCGGGCTGGAGGAGGGCGAACTCCTCGAAGTGCGGCGGGTTGTCCGCCAGGGTCCAGGAGTTGAGGTACTTGCCGAACAGTCCGGTGCGGTAGCCCGCCTGCTTGAGGTACTTCTGCACGGTGGTGCTCTGGTCGAGCGCGTACGAGGCCTTGTTGTTGCGTACACCGTGGTTGTGGGCGTGACGGCCCGAGAACACGCTGGAGCGGGAGGGCGAGCACAGCGGGGTGGTGACATGGCCGTTGGTGAACTTCACACCTTGGTCGGCGAGCCAGGCCAGGGTCTTGGGCAGGGCCCATTCGGTGTGCTTGGGCTGGTCGTCGGTGACGATCAGCAGGATGTTCGGCCGGCCTGCGGCAGCGGCGGGGGCGGCTCCGGCGACCTGCGCGAAGGCGGGCACGGCGGTCGCTGCCGCGACCGCGGCAGCGCCGCCGAGGAAGCCTCGCCGGCTCACCTGCGGGCGTCGATTCTCGCTCATGATGTCCATTCCTCTGGGTGCGACTGCACAAGGGGCACAGCGGACGGGCGCACGGGGAACGTGCGTCGGTGCCGCGGTGGTGAAGGGGAAGAGACGGGAGTCAGGCGGGGGCGCCAGGTGGGGATCCCGTGGGGGGAAGGGGCGCGTTCAGGGCGCCGGGGCGACCGTACAGAGGGCGCTGGCCACGCGCCCTTGGTCGACGTGGCGGCGCGCAGTGAGGATTCCTGCTGCCATGGCCACGACAGTAGGCGGAGTGGCTCCGCCACTCCATGTACGGCGGATGAAATGACCTCCCCACCCACACGATTTCAGTGGCCGAGGTATGGCTGCGTTCCTTCGCGGCGGCGCTTCCGAGCGTGCGCCGAGCCCATTCCGACGACGAAGTCCGGTCCTGGTTCCGAGAAGTGGCCGTGCCCGGCCACGAGACCTGGGTGGCGACGGTCGAGGGCGCGCGGGGCGGTGTTCCCCACGCGCCGGGCCGCGTCAGGCAGGGTCGTCCCGGGTCGGCGACGTGATGATCGAGAACGCGCCGCCCTGGGGGTCGGCAAGGACCGCCATGCGGCCCGCGGACATGTCGAAGGCCGGGGCCAGGACCGTGGCGCCGGCCCGGACGGCGGCTGCCTGGACGTCGTCCACGCTGTCGACGTGGAAGTACGGCTGCCAGTGCGGCGGCACGCCAGGGGGCATGCCGGCCAGGTCCATCATGCCTCCCACCGCACGACCGGCGACCTGGAACTCGACGTAGCCCTGGGCTTCGGGCATCTCGGAGCGGGCCGTGGTGACGGGCAGGATCGCGGAGTAGAAGGCGGCGGCGGCCGGGAGGTCGCCGGTGGCCAGCTCGTTCCAGATGAGGGCGCCGTGCTCGTTGACGATGCCCGCACCGTCGAAGGTGCCGCGCTGCCACAGGCCGAAGACCGCACCCGCCGGGTCGGCGATCACGGCCATCCGCCCGAGGTCCATGACGTCCACCGGGCCCATCATGACCGTGCCGTGGGCGTCGGTGACCGACTTGACGGTGGCATCGATGTCGTCCGTCGACAGGTACGTCGTCCACACCGTCGGCGGCATGAGGTCAGGGACGGTCCCGTCCGGGTTCATCGCCTTCATGATCCCGGCGACCGGCTTGCCCTTGAGGCTGCAGACGGCGTAGCCACCGGTCTCCGCCGGTCCCACTTCGCCCTGCCAGCCGAAGAGGTCGCAGTAGAAGTCGATGGCTGCCTGCTGGTCGGGGGCCATCAGGTCGATCCAGCACGGTGTGCCGGGCTTGTAGGGGCCGTTCTTTTCGGGCACGGATACCTCCGGAATGCCGCTCGGGGAAGGACAGGCCATCCCGTACCCGGGCCGTGTACGCGGAATCGAGCCGTACGGGTGAAGCGCGTGGGCCGCGCAGGGCGGCCCTTACGACATGGGGATCCATGAGCGGCGGAGCGGGTGCTCGGGGGCGATGTGCCGGGTCGCCTCTGGGCTCCCAGGGCCGGGGTGTCAGTGGTTCGTGCAAGGGTGCCCCCATGGAACCTTCGGGAGTGATCGAGGCATTGTGGGATCGGATCCAGGCGCGCGATTGGTCAGGTGTCGCCGACTTGGTCGCAGAGGACGCCGTGGTCGATTGGCCGGTCAGCGCGGAACGCATCGTCGGCAACAAGAACTTCGTCGCGGTGAACAGCGAATACCCGGGGGGCTGGTCGATTCGGGTGCTGCGGATCGTGGCCGACGGCAGTGAGGTGGTCTCCGAAGTCGAGGTGCCGCACGACGAGTTCGGCGTGTTCCGCGTGGCCTCGTTCTGGACCGTCCAGCAGGGACGGATCGTGCGTGGCCGGGAGTACTGGACGAGTGTCGGGGCTGATCCGCGCCCGGAGTGGCGGGCGGCTCTGGTCGAGCCCATGTGAAGCGGTTGCCGCTCGCGGCGACGTTCCGGCTGATTCGGTCGTGCCGTAGCAAGGGCCATGCGGGTCAGGTGAGTGGTGAAGCCGACCTGACCCGCGCGGCCTGCTCCCGTCCTGCCCCGCCTGGTGTCTCCCGCGCACGCTTCGGCGGGTTGGGTACGGCCGTTGATCACACCGGCCGAACCGCCAGGCCAGCACGTCCCGACCTCGTTTTCCCCCGAGGTCGTTAGTGTGGCGGCATGGGCTACGACGTGCACATCACCAGGCGTACGCCGTGGTGGGAGGACGAGGGCGCGCGGATCACCACGCGGGAGTGGGGTGCGGTGGTCGCCGCCGACTCGGACTTGGAGATGGTCCAGGTGGCCCAGGCCTCGCCGCGCGGCCAGGACGCGGGGGTCGAGTACCGGCACGAGTGGCTCGCGCAGATGCGCACCCACCCGCGACGGGACGCTCACGGCGCCTGGTTGAACTGGGCGGACGGGCAGGTCGTGGTGAAGAACCCCGATGGGGTCCTGATCGCGAAGATGCGGGAGATCGCACGGGCCCTCGGGGCGCGGGTCCAGGGCGACGACGGCGATTACTACGACGAGTGACCACGGCTCGTTCGCACCGGACCCGGGGCGGGCGGGCTCAGTCGAGGAAGTCGCTCCAGAACGGCACGGACACCTGAGGGGGCCAGGGAGGGCTCACCTCGGCTCCGCCGAACTCGTGGTCGATGTAGTGGGCCAGATCCCGGCCGTAGCAGATGATGTCGGTCCCCCACATCGACAGCACGGGATGGCGCCGGTGACCGCTACCGGCCGGCAGAAATCGGTGCGCGTACACGGGAACGAGCCGTGGCGCCCGCGCCAGTACCGCCCGGGCCGCGTCGACGGCCTCCTCGTCGGTTGCCGGGCGCTCCCCCAAGGCCGGATGCCAGCGGCCGCCTTCCACCTCGTGCAGGACCTCCCGCACGGGCCACTCCAGCCGGTCGCGCAGCTCGTCGGGATCGGCATGACGCCAGTCGGGCCAGGGCTGCTCCCACGTCGCACCGTCCTCCGGAGGCGACTTCACCGGCAGTCCCGCGGCCAGGAAGGCACGATGCTCCGGGGAGAACTCGAAGCCGTAGGTCGCCTCGACCCGGGCGAACTCCTCTTCGCCGAGCCCCGGAGCCATCTCGCAGCAGTCCGCCTCCGCCAGCCGCCGTGCGGCCTCCACGCCCAGCCGAGCGCCATCGGTGTCGATCATCGAGGCACCGTACACACGCCGCTACCGGCGTCGCTGCCATTTTTCGGGGCGGCGACGCCGGTCTTCGACAGCTGAGCTCTTGCAAAATATATAGACCGGTCTATTCTTCAGTCATGGTTGGAGCCAAGGGAACCAAGGGGACCGAGACCAGCTCGCGGCTGGCGGAGTCGATGCTGGAGTTGATCCAGCGGCACGGATACAGCGGTACGGGACTCAACGCGGTGGTGGAGCACGCGGGCGCGCCCAAGGGTTCGCTGTACTTCCACTTCCCTCAAGGGAAGGAGGCGTTGGGAGAGAAGGCGATCGAACTCGCGGCCGCGCGGTTCGGTGCGCTGGTGGCCGACTCGGCGACGGGGCCGGCCACGGCGGGTGAGGTGCTGGGGCGTGTGATCGACGAGCTGGCCGGGATGCTCGACGGCAGCGACTTCCAGCTGGGGTGCCCGGTCTCGGTGGTGACGCTGGAGATGGGGGCGGAGAGCGAGCGGCTGCGCGGTGCCTGCGCCGATGCCTTCGAGTCGTGGATCGCGCCGGTGAGCGAACTGCTCGTCGCGAACGGCCGGCCTCGTGCCGTCGCCCGCGCACTGGCGACCGCCGTGGTCAGCATGGTGGAGGGGGCGGTGATCGTGTCGCGCGCCCAGCGGTCGACCGAGCCGCTGTACTGCGCGGCGCAGGCCATCGCCGTCCTGCTGGCAGAGGGTACGGAGGTCCCGGCATGAGCGCGGACGAGCGGCACGCGCTGGTGCTGGGTGCGAGCGGATTCATCGGGCGCCACGTGGTGCTCGCACTCGGGCAGGCCGGCGTGCGGGTGAGTACGGCCAGTCGGAGTGACGCGTCCTACCGGAGACTGGCCCAGTGGCTGGCCGGGCGCGGATACGGGGAGGCCCCGGCCGACTTCCGGGTCGATTACACGAAGGCGTCGCTGATCGTGGGCGACGGCGACGGCGACGGCGACGGCGACGGCAACGGCAACGGCAACGGCCGTGGCGGCAGCGGCAGCGGCCATCTCGACGGCGTCACCGAGATCTACAACTGCGCCGGCGCCTTCCGGTTCGGCATGGCGGAGGACGAGGCCCGTCACGCCAACGTCGACAGCGTGCGCGCGGTCGTCGAGTTCGCGGCGCGACTGCCGCGGCTGCGTCGTCTGGTGCAGATCTCCGGGTACCGCGTGAGCGGGCAGGACTCGGCCCCGTGGAGCGAGGAGCGCCGACGCGAGACCTATCGGGCGCTGGGTGCGTACGAGGCGTCCAGGGTCGAGGCGGACGCCGTGTTCCGGGAGTCGGCGACGGAGTCGGGCGTTCCGTGGTCCATCGTCAATCCGGCCAGTGTGATCGGCGACAGCGCCACCGGTGAGTCCGACCAGTACCTGGGGCTCGCCACCAACGTGAACGCCCTCTGGCAGGGATCGCTCCCCGCGTTCCCGGGCGACGGGCGGACGTTCGTGCCCGTGGTCGCGGCCGACTACCTCGCCCGGTTCATGACCCTGCTGCCGACGGACGCGGACACCGAGCGCACCGCGTACTGGCTCCTGGACGACGACACGCCCGCGCTGCCCGACCTGCTCACGCTCGTGGCGGAGCAGTACGGCGTCAAGGCACCCCGGGCACGGATTCCGGTGGCCCTGCTCAAGCGGCTCCCCCGCCGGCTCACGCAGGCCGATCCGGAGACGCTGACGTTCCTGTCGTCCGACCGCTACCCGACCGCTTCGGCCCATGCCGTGGCCGCGCGGCACGGGCTGACCATGCCGGACACCGCCACCACGATCCGCCGCTGGGCCGACCACCTGGCGGCCCACCGCTTCGGCGACGCGCCCGCGGGTGGCAGACGGTTCACGACGACCGGCGGCACACGGACGTTCGAGCTGGGCGAGGTCGGCGCGCCCACGGTGGTGCTCCCCGGTCTGCCGGTCAACGCCGACACCTGGGCGCCGGTCGTCGCAGCCGTCGGGAACGCCCGCGCCGTCGACCTCCCCGGTCTGGGCATGAGCGCCGGGTCCCGCGACGACTGGCCGTCCTGGACGACCGCGCTGGTGACCGAGACAGGCGCCCGTCACCTGGTGGGCCACTCCATCGGCGCCGCCGCTGCCGTCGAGGCGGCGGCCGCCCACCCCGACGCGGTGGAGCGACTCACGCTCGTGTCACCGTTCTTCCTTCAGGCCGCCCCGCCGCGCGCTGCCACGTGGACGCCCCTGACCCGCCGGTTCCTGAGCAGGATGGCTCCCGCCGCGCTGGCCGAGCGGCTGACCGGCACCGCGGACCACGCGGCGTCGCTGGAATCGGCCGTCGCGGACCTGCGCCGCGGCACCACCGCGGCCACCGTTGCCCGGCTCCTGGCCGCCGGTGCGAACCCGCGGTGGCGCGCAGATCTACGGGCCGCGCTGCAGCGATACCCCGGTCCCGTCCACATCGTCGTCGGCTCCGACGATCCCCTCACCCCTGAGGGGCAGTCGCTGCTGGACACCCTCCCGCACGTCACCGTGACCGAGATCGCCGGGGCGGGGCACCATCCGCAGCTGACCCACGCGCAAGACGTCGCCCGGGCCGTCGGCGGACGGATGGCGGCCCCCGGCACCGGGACGGGAGGGGGCGCCACCGCCGTACACACGGGCCCGTGACCCTGGCGGCGGGGAGGGGGCGTCGGCGTCCGGAGGGATCTCGGCGCCCACGAAACCGCCGCATGACGGACAATCCTTGTGGGGGCGGCGGGACACCTACCGACCACAGGGGTTGCCATGACCGATCTGCCGGCCGCCGGTACGACGAGGGTCTTCCTCGTGGACGACCACGAGGTCGTACGGCGGGGTCTGCGTGACCTGATCGACGACGAGCCCGACATGGAGGTCGTCGGGGAGGCGGGCACGGCGGACCAGGCACTGGCCAGGGGGCCCGCGCTGCGTCCTGACGTGGCGGTCCTCGACGTCCGGCTGCCCGACGGCGACGGGATCGCCGTGTGCCGGGAGCTGCGCTCCCGGATGCCCGGGATCGCGTGCCTGATGCTGACGTCCTTCGACGACGAGGACGCGCTCCTGGACGCCATCATGGCGGGGGCCGCGGGGTACGTGCTCAAGCAGATCAAGGGTGCGGATCTGGTGTCGGCGGTACGGACCGTGGCCACCGGGCAGTCGATGCTCGACCCGGCCACGACCGCCCGGCTCATGCATTCGCTGCGCGACCCGGAGGCGGCCAAGCCACCGGAGGACGAGCGTCTGGCGGCGCTGTCCGAGCGGGAGCGTTCCGTGCTGGAGCTGATCGGCGAGGGGCTCACCAACCGGCAGATCGCCGAACGGCTGTACCTGTCGGAGAAGACCGTCAAGAACCACATCTCACGGCTGCTCGGCAAGCTGGGCGTGGAGCGCCGCGTCCAGGCGGCCGTGATCGCGGCACAGGTCCACGAGCACGAGTCCGAGAAGAGGTAGCACCCTCAGCGCTCGCCCGTCGCGGTAGCCGTCGCCGCCCGCCGACCACGCCCGCCGTCACCGGTCACCGGTCACCGGTCACCAGTCGCGGTCGCCGGTCACCGGTCGCGGTCGCCGGTAGCCGTCGCCCCTCGCCGGCCGCGCCACCCGTTGCCGGTCGCGGTGGCTTCGTCACCCCTCACCGGGCGGCAGCGGGACCCGCCATTCGAGTACGGTCCCGCCGGCCGCGTCCGGTCGGTCCCCGACGGACAGGTCGCCGCCCAGTCGCTCGGCCCGTTCGGCGAGGTTGCGCAGTCCGCTGCGGGCGCCGCCCGGCGGGACGCCGACCCCGTCGTCGCTCACGGTCACCGCCAGGATGCCGTCCTCGACGACGACGGCCACCTCGGTGTGGCGGGCCTGCGCGTGGCGGGCCACGTTGGTGAGTGCCTCGCCGATGACCGCGACGACCTCCTCGGCGGCCTCGGCCGGCACGTCGGTGTCGAGGAGGCCCTCCATGCGCAGGGCGGGGGCGAAGCCGAGCACCGCGGCGGCCTGGTCCACCGCTTTGACGATGCGGCTCCTGAGCCTCGGGGCGGTTCCGGGGGTCTCGTGCTCCCGGAGGGCGAAGATGGTCGATCTGATGATCTTGATGGTGGCGTCCAGGTCGTCGATCGCCCGGGTCAGCCGGTCCGCCGCCTCCGGGTGCTCGACGAACCGACGGGCGCTCTGCAAGGTCATGCCGGTGGCGAACAGGCGCTGGATGGCCAGGTCGTGCAGGTCGCGGGCGATGCGGTCGCGGTCCTCCAGGAGGCTCACCTGCTCGGCGTCGCGGCGCCGCTCGGCCAGTTCGAGGGCGAGTGCCGCCTGTCCGGCGAATCCGGGCAGGGCGATGATCTCGGTGCCCTCGAAGGGCGACCGCCCGTGGCGTCGGGCGAGGATGAGCACCCCGCTCAGGCGTTCCTTCGTGCCGACCGTGACGGCCACCGCCGGTCCGAAGCCCTTCCAGCGTTCGGGCTGCACGGTGACGCGGGGGTCGTTCTCGACGTCCGTCACGGTGATCAGGCCGTCGCACGTCAGGGCCGCGGCGGCGAGCGTTCCCTCGCTGCTCGGCAGGACGACGCCCCGGTGCGCTTCGGCCCCCTCGCCGGCGGCCAGCGATCCGCGGAGCTCTCCCCCCGGTCCGACCAGGTAGAAGACCCCGATGTCGGCGGCGGCGATGTCGACGGCCTCCTCCAGCATCCCGCCGAGGACCTCCGTCTCCTCCGCTCCGGACAGCAGGGCGCTGGTGATGCCGGAACTCGCGGCCAGCCACCGCTCGCGCAGGCGTCCCTCCTCGTAGAGCCGGGCGTTCTCGATGGCGATGCCGGCCGCGACGGCCAGGGTCGTCACCACGGCCTCGTCCTCGGAGTCGAAGTCGGCTCCGCCCCGCTTCTCGGTGAGGTAGAGATTGCCGAACACCTCGTCGCGTACGCGGATCGGGACACCGAGGAACGTGTGCATCGGCGGGTGGTGGGGCGGGAAGCCGTACGAGGCGGGGTGCTCGGAGAGCTCGGAGAGGCGCAGCGGCTTCGGGTTGCGGATCAGCTCGCCGAGGATGCCGTGCCCGGACGGCAGCGCGCCGATCCGTCCGCGCAGGGCGTCGTCGATGCCGACGGGTACGAACTCGGAGAGCCTGCGGTCGTCACCGATCACGCCCAAGGCGCCGTACTCGGCGTCGACGAGGGTCACCGCGGCCTCCACGATGCCGCGCAGCACCTGCGACAGGTCGAGCTCCCGGCCGACGGACATGACGGCTTCCAGCAGCCCGTTGAGCCGGTCCCTGGTGCCCCGCACCTCGTCTATGCGCACCTGCAGCTCGTCGAGGAGTTCGTCCAGTCTCAGCCGTGGCAGTCGCGCGTCCGCGGACTCGGCGTCCTCCGGGCCCATCGACACCTCCGGTCGCGTCAGAGGCGCGAACGGCACCCGTCGCGCCCTCCTTCACGGTAGTCCGGATGTCCGTTCCGTTCCTGCCGGACGCGCCCGACGGAACGCGGTCCCGGCCGCGGGCACCGGGCCGGGCGCTCGCCGACGAGGACGCCCCGGCCGCCGCCGACGCCGTCATCGCGAGCTCAGACGTCGGGAACGGTGATCACCGGGCAGTGCGCTCGGTGCAGCAGCCCGTGGACGACGGAGCCGACCCGCATCCCGGTGTATCCGCCGCGGCCCCGCCGGCCGACGACCACGGCCAGGGCGTGCTCGGCGGCGTGCGCCAGCGTCTCGACGGGCGAGCCGATCAGCACCTCGTGGGTGAGCCGGACGTCGGGGTACCGCTGTGCCCAGCCGGCGGTGGTCTCCGACAGCAGGCGCCGCTCGGCGTGGAACCGGGTGTCGCCCGTGTGCGGGCTGAAGGCGGGCGGCTGCCAGACGGCGATGGCACGCAGCTGGCAGCGTCGGAGGTCCGCCTCCTCGAAGGCCAGCTCCAGCGCGGCCCCGGAGGAGTCGCTGCCGTCGACGCCGACCACGAGGTAGGCCGGCTGCTGGGTGACGTGCTCCGCGTCCCCCACGACCACGACGGGGCACTGCGCCCGGGCGGTGACGGGCACCACGAGGGAGCCGGAGCTCAGGAACTCCTCGGTGCGGCTCAGGTGCCGGGAGCCGAGCACGACCATGGACGCGTCGCGCGACTGGTCGGTCAGCACTCCCACGGGGGAACCGTCGAAGAGGGCCGAGGCGGCCGCGACACCCGGCCGGCGGGCCCGCGCCCAGTCGAGCGCGGCGTGCAGGGCTTCCCGGCCCGCTGTCGTCCGCGCCGCGTGCCGGGTGGCGGCGGCGGGGTGCTGTCCGGGGTGCTGTCCGTCGTGCGGCGGCGGTACGGCGACGACGAGCCGGAGGCCCACGCCTCGCCGGTGCGCCTCGTCGGCTGCCCAGGCGAGGGCGAGGTGCCAGTTCCTGACGGGGTCGACGCCGACGACGACATCGCCCCGCCGGTTGGTGCCGGTCATGAGGGACTCCCGTGTCCGGGACCGGGCCGAGGGATGAGCTCCACGGCGCAGTGGGCGTATTGCAGCAGGCTCAGAGTGGTCCACCCGAGGGTGGACCCGAGACGCCCCGGGGACCGCCGGCCGCCGACGACGAGGAGGTCGGCGTGGTGCGACGCGTCGACGAGCGCACCGGGCACGCTGTGGCTCTTCTCGCCGTCGGCGTGCACCGTCAGTTCGGGGAACTCCTCCCGGACGCGGTCGGCGACCTCGGACAACGGCAGCACGTGGTCCCGGGCGTCGCGCTCCGCGCCGCGCCGCGACGCCGTACGGGCCCCCGGGGGCTCCCTCCAGATGTGCAGCAGTCGCAGGTGGGCCTCGCGCAGCGCGGCCTCGCGCGCTGCCGCCCTGGCGCAGCCGAGGTCGTCGGCGTCCCGTACGGCCGCGAGAACGGAGCCGGAGACGGCGGACTCGGCGGCCCCGCGGACCACGACCACCGGTGTGGTGGCCGTCGCCGCGGCTTCGAGACCGACCGAGCCGAGGGGGAGGGAGGGGAACCCGCCGAGCCCGCGGTGACCGACGACGATCGTTCCGCCGAGGCCGGCGGCACGCCGCAGCGCGTCGGGCGGCGGGCCGTCGTCGAGCTCGGTGACGAGCGTCAGTCCGGGACGGCGGGCCGCGACGGCCGCCGCGGTCTCGTCGAGCAGCTGACGGCCGTCCCGGCGCCTCCGGTCGGCGTCCGCCCCGGGGAGGGACGGGGTCCTCGCATACGCGTCGGTGTCCGTCGCGTGGACGAGGACCAGGCCGCTGCCTCGCCGCGCGGCCTCCTGGGCCGCCCATACGACCGCCGAGCGCGCGGACGGCGATCCGTCCACGCCGACGACGACCCAGCCGGGGCCGGGACGGCCCGTGGACGCTTGCATGGTCCCTCCTCGTCCGTTCCGAGAGGACTGGTCCCACCTTGGCAGCCGGGCCCCGCGGACCGGAGGGCCACTGGGGGCAAGCCCGGGGCCCGAAGGTCCCGCCCCGGGCGCACGGCCCCGGAGGGCGCTGCTCCGAGGCCGGTCGGGCCCGGCGGGGGACCGTTCGGCCCTCGCAGGCCGTCCGCGGACCGGCGACGGTGGTGACGAGGGGCGGAGCGGCGGCACGCTCGAACAGGAGGCGCGGCGATGAAGCACTTGAAGGTCGGCGGACTGATGACCGGCCAAGTGGTCTCGGCCGCCCCCGCGGCCTCGTTCAAGGACGTGGCGAAGCTGCTCGCCGAGCACGACATCACCGGGGTCCCCGTCGTGGACGAGGACGACCGCGTGCTCGGCGTCGTGTCGGAGAGCGATCTTCTGGCCCATCGGCGGCGGACCGTGCGCGAGCTGATGACCGCGCCGGCCATCACGGTGCACGCCGAGCAGTCGGTGGCGGACGCGGCCCGTCTGATGGTGCGTCGCGGAGTGGAGCGCCTTCCGGTCCTCGACGAGGAGGAACGGCTGGTGGGCATCGTGACCCGCCGCGATCTGCTCTGTGTGTTCCTCCGTCCGGACGCGGAGATACGGCGCCGCATTCGCGAGGACGTCCTCACCGACGTCATGGGCCTGGTCGGCGACGTGGTGGACGTGCACGTCCTGGACGGCGTGGTCACTCTGGAAGGCCGTCTGCGGAGGCGCAGCCAGGCCCGGACGCTCGTCGGCCTCGCCGAGCGGGTGGACGGCGTCGTCGCCGTCGTGGACCGGCTCTCCGCCCCGGAGGACGACACCCGGCTCGCGCCCACGGCGCGTACCGCCCACGGAGTCTTCGAATGAATCCGCGCACACAGACGGGACGAACCGTGTCCACCACCGAACTGCCCCGGCCGCTCGTCACCTCGCTGGTCGAGGACGCCGTCACCGCGCCGTCGATGCACAACGCACAGCCGTGGAGGTTCGTCCACCGGACGGGCACCGACGTCATCGAGCTGTACGGGGACCCCTCACGCGAGATGCCGCGTGAGGACCCCGACCACCGTGCCCTCCACATCGGTTGTGGCGCCGCACTGTTCGGCCTGCGCGTCGCCGCCGCCCACCACGGCCTGGAGGCCGTGCCGTCGCTGCTGCCCACCCGCGGGGACCCCTGGCACTTCGCGGACGTCCGCGTGCGGGAGTCCGCCGCGGACGAGGGGCTGGCCGCGCTCCGGCCGGCCCTGCGGGAGCGGCACACCAGCCGGTTCCCGTTCACCGAGGAGCCGGTCCCTTCCGAGGTCCTGGACGGTCTCCGGGCCGCCGCGCTCCTGGAGGGCTGCCGGCTGGAGGTGCCGGGAGCCTGGCACACCGACACCGTCATGGGCCTCGTCCACGCCTCCGAGCTGTTCGAGGCCGCGGACGAATCGGTCCGTGCGGAGATCGCCGGCTGGATCCGCCCGGGCGAGAGCGACGGCGGCGCGGCGACCGAGGGCATCCCCCCGTACGCCCTCGGGCCGCGCCAGTACGACGTGACCTCTCCGGTGCGGGACTTCGACGCGCCCCGCCGGATGGCCGGTCGCCCCTCGGTCCGCTTCGAGAAGCGGCCCCGCATCGTCCTGCTCGGCACGACCGAGGACACCCCGAGGGAGTGGTTGAAGGCCGGTCAGGCCCTGCAGCGCGTGCTGCTCCGCGCCACGCTCGACGGCCTGTCCACCTCTCTCATGTCCCAGCCCCTCGAATGGCCCGAACTCCGGTCCGACGCGCGGGATCCGGCCTCCACCACCGGCTACGTCCACATGGTGCTCCGCCTCGGCTACGGGCCCCGCGGCACGGCCACCCCTCGGCGACCCGTGTCCGAGGTGCTCGCCTTCGTCTGAGCCCCGCGAACGGCCGCGGCCGGGCCGCACGGCCCCGGCACAGCCGGAACCAGCGGTCAGAGCCGGAACCAGCGCACCTCCCCCGGGGTGACGGCGAGCCGCCGCCCATCGGGGAGCACCACGGCGAGGGGGCCCTGTGCCGAGGCCGGAACCCGTACGGCCAACCGCCCGGGGAGCACGCGGACGTGGACGCCCCGATGGCCGCCGGCGCAGAGGGTGAAGGCGAACCGCGGGAGCTCCCGGAGCGCCACCGGAGCGACCCGAAGCCCCTCGGGACCCGCTTCGAGGCCGGTGATGCCGCGCTCGACGAGGTCGACCGTGCCCGCCATCGCCCCGAGGTGGATGCCCTCGCCGGTCGTGCCTCCCTGGACGTCGGCCACGTCGGCGAGGAGCGCCTCCTCGCAGTACCGCCAGGCGTCGGCGCCCTGCTGCCGGGCGAGTACCCAGCCGTGGACGAGGCTGCTGAGTGTCGAACCGTGGCTGGTGCGCCGCAGGTAGTACGAGACGGTCGCGCGCCACACCTCGTCGTCGAGCCGGTAGCCCAGCCGGGCGAAGAGCCCGTGCAGCTCGTCGGGTCGGAACAGGTAGCCGAGCATGAGGGTGTCGGCCTGCTTCGACGCCTGGTAGCGGTTGACGGTGTCGCCCTCGGCCTCCAGGATCCGGTCGAGTCTGCGGATGTCGTCGTACCTGGCCCGGTAGGCCTCCCAGTCGAGCTCCGCGAGGTCCCCGTAGCCTTCGAACTGGCTCACCACGCCCTGGTGGAACGGCACGTGCACGCGGCGGGACACGTCCTCCCAGCGGTCGAGCTCCGCGTCGTCGAGCGACAGCCGCTCCCGCAGCTCCGACCGCCGGGCGGCGGGCAGTTCGTCCAGCAGGTCGAGGCCCCGGGCGAGCACCCAGGCGGCGGTCGCGTTGGTGTAGGCGTTGTCGTCGATGCCCGGGGTCGTGCGGTCGGGGTAGGCGTCGTGGTACTCGTCGGGGCCGACGACCCCGAGGATCCGGTAGCGCTGCGACGACGGGTCGAGGGAGGCGGCCCCGGCCCAGTACCTGGCGATCTCGAGGAGCGTCTCCGCACCCGCGGAGTGCAGGAATCCGCGGTCGCCGGTGGCGTGCGCGTACCGCCACACGTTGTACGCGACGGCCGAGCCCACGTGCCGCTGGAGTCGCGAGTGGTCGGGCAGCCAGCGGCCGGAGCGCGGGTTGAGGTGCAGTTCCTGCGTCTCCTCGCGGCCCGAACTCGCGCTCTGCCACGGGTACATGGCCCCGACGCCGCCGCTCCGCCGCGCCGCCTCGCGTGCCGCCGGCAGTCGGCGGTACCGGTACATGAGCAGGGATCGGGCCACGTCGGGGAAGTGGAGGTCCAGGTAGGGCAGGACGAACAGCTCGTCCCAGAAGACGTGGCCCCGGTACGCCTCGCCGTGCAGACCGCGGGCGGGGACGCCCACGTCGAGTTCCGCCGTGTGCGGCGAGAGCGTCTGCAGCAGGTGGAAGAGGTGCAGGCGCAGGATGCGGCCCGCCTCGCCCGGGACGAGCAGCTCTCCCTGCTCCCAGAGACGCTGCCAGGCCTCCTTGTGGGTGGAGAGGAGCCGGTGGAAGGGCGGGGCGCCGGCTGCCTCGCCGCAGGCCGTCTCCCGGGGGTCGCCGGCGGGCCGGTCGGTCGAGGCGCGCAGCGCGAGGGTCTTCACGACGGTCACCGTGCGGCGGTGACCGATCGGGAGGCGGAACGTCTGGACGGTGCCGGTCCTCGTCGCGACCTCGCGTGCGGTGCTCGCGGGGAGCGTGACCGTGCGGACGGCGAGGGCGATCCCGAGGCCCGGGTCGGCGGTGCGGCAGGTCAGCCAGGCGACCCCGCCCCGCTCGAACCCGGTCCGGTGGCCGGTGAGGTGCCGTCCGTCGAGGTTCCGGTAGCGCTCCACCCCGGCGTTCACGACCGCGCCGTCGAGGACGGACTCCACGTCCACGGCCCCGCTCCAGCCGTAGGCGCGGAACATCGTGCACTGGGCCGCGAGCCCGGCGTCTCCCATGTGCACGATCCGCAGGTGGCTCACCCGCAGTCCGCGGCCGTGGTCGTCCCGGAAGAGCAGGTGCCGGGTCAGCACTCCCCCGCGCAGATCGAGCCGGACGTCGCAGTGACGCAGCTCCTTCGCGTCGGGTGTCAGCCAGTCTCCGGGCGGCCCGTCGTCCGGGCGGCACCGGTAGCGCAGCGGCGTCCAGTCGGGCAGGTTGACGAGGTCCTCGTTCTCCACGCGTTCACCGGCGACGAGCGAGGTGCGCCGGTCGTAGCAGCCGGCCAGGTAGGTGCCCGGGTAGTGGACGGCGCCGGCGGAGCACTCGGGGCTGGAACCCCGGGTGGCGAAGCGGCCGTTGCCGAGCGTGCAGAGCGCCTCGACCAGCCGTTCGCGGTCCGGCTCGTAGCGGTCGTAACTCCAGTTCCAGGGGTCCGTCACAGGGACTCACCCCGCGCGCTCCCGCTCCAGGGGTCCGTCACCCGGGCTCACCCCGCACACTCCCGTCCCAGGGGCCCGTCACCGGGACTCACCCCGCGCGCTCCCCTTCCGGGAGTCCGTCATACGGACTCGCCCCACACGCCGCGGACCAACGCCGTCAGATCGGTGACCGTGAGGTCGGCTCCGCGGTCACGCAGCGGTGCGGTCATGCTCCGGTCCGGGGTGCGGTCGAGACCGACGATGGGGGCGAATCCCCCGCGCCGCGCGGCGTCGATGCCGGCGAGGGCGTCCTCGACCACCGCGGTGTCGCCCGGAGCGTTCCCGAGGAGGGCGGCCGCGCGCAGGAAGAGGGCGGGATCCGGCTTTCCGGCGAGGCCGAGCCGTGCGGCGTCCCGTCCGTCCACGATCACCGCGAGGAGCCCGGCGAGTCCGGAGGCCCTGAGCAGCGCCCGGGCGTGCCGGGAGGCCGACACGGCGGCGCAGGGCACACGGGCCGCGTGGAGGGCGTCGAGCGCGGGACCGGTGTCCGCGAAGACCGGCACTCCCTGGGCGCCGACCAGGGTGCGGAAGACCTGTTCCTTGCGGGCGGCGACGGCCCAGACCGTGTCGTCCCCCGGTGGATCGCGGGGGGTGCCCGCGGGAAGGGCGAGACCGCGGGCGGCCAGGAAGGCCGCTGCCCCGTCGAACCGGGACCTTCCGTCGACGAGGTGGCGGTACTCGGCGTCGGCGTCGAAGGGCGCCTGCTCGTCGCCGACGCTCGTCCGCGCGGTCAGGAAGGCGTCGAAGGCGCTCTTCCACGCCGCCGCGTGGACCCGGGCGGAGTCGAGCAGCACGCCGTCGGTGTCGAAGACGACGGCGCGCGGCGGTCGAGTGGAGGTGGAGGGGGCGTGGCCGCTCACGATCCCAGCCCACCGCGCGGGGCCGCCCGCCGCATGAGCCGATCGGCCCTCAGGAGGGGCCTCTCGGGCCCCTGCGGCCGGGCCTCCTCGGGTGCGACGGTGGAGTACGTACCGCACTCCGAAGGAGGGTCGGCCATGTCCGAGGCAGCCCCGAACTCGGCGCCCGCCGCTTCGCGGCCGGCTCTGCTCAGCTTCCTGGGCGGAGTGGGGACGGTCACCGGAAGCAAGTTCCTCGTCGAGAGCGACCATGCGCGGATCCTCCTCGACTGCGGTCTCTTCCAGGGTTTCGCGAACCTGCGGCGCCGCAACCGGGAGCGGTTCGCCCGGGACGCCGGCGACGTCGACGCCGTGGTCGTCACCCACGCCCACCTGGACCACTGCGGCTATCTGCCCCGGCTGGTCCGGCAGGGCTTCCGGGGCCCGGTCCTCACCAGTGCCCATACGGCCCGGCTCGCCGGGATCGTGCTGCGCGACAGCGCCCGGCTGCAGAGGGAGGCGGCCCGGCACGCCGACGAGCACGGCTGGTCGAAGCACCGCCCGGCGAAGCCGCTCTACGACGACTCGGACGTCGAGAAGACGTTGGCGTTCTTCGATCCCGTCGCCGTCGGCGAGGACGTGGAGATCATGGCCGGCACGCGGCTCACGCTCCACCACGGAGGGCACATCCTCGGTTCGGCGTGGGCCCGCCTCACCTTGGAGGACGGGCACACGCTGGCCGTCTCCGGGGACCTCGGGCGGTCCGGGCATCCGCTGCTGCTGCCGCCGGAGCCGTTCTCCGGCGCGGACGTGCTGCTGGTGGAGTCGACGTACGGCGATCGGCACCACGACCAGGAGACCGGGCGGTCGGAGTTCGCCGACGTGATCGCGCGGACCCTCGCCCGGGGCGGGACCGTCGTCGTCCCCGCCTTCGCCATCGACCGGACCGAGGTCGTCCTGCACGAGCTGACCCGGCTGCGGGAGACGGGCGTGCTGCCCCGCTCGGTGCCCGTGTACGTGGACAGCCCGATGGCACTGGCCGCCCTCGACGTCTACCGCGACGCGGTACGCGAACGCTCCCCCGAGCTCCGGCCCGAGATCATCGCGCAGGGGGAGGCCGCCCTGAGCCCGGAGCCGTTCCTCGCCGCCCGAACGGTCCAGGAGTCCATCGACATCAACAGCACCCGCGGCCCCGCCGTCATCGTCTCCTCGGCCGGCATGGCCACCGGCGGCCGCGTCCTGCACCATCTGCACCGGCTGCTGCCGGACCCGCGCAACGCCGTCGTCGTGGTCGGCTTCGCCGCCGCCGGCACCCGGGCCAGGGACCTGGTGGACGGCGCCCGCGTCCTGAAGATGTTCGGCGAGTACGTGCCCGTACGGGCCGAGGTCGCCGACGTGCCCCACTTCTCGGCCCACGCCGACGCCGGTCAGGTCGTCGACTGGCTGCGCGGCGCACCGCCCCCGCACACCACGTACCTCGTCCACGGCGAACCGGCCGCGTCCGAGGCACTGCGCGACCGCATCGACCGCGAACTGGGCTGGACGGCCGTCGTCCCCCGCTCCGGTGAGGCCGTCCTGGTCCGCTGACCAAGGGCCCGCGGGCCCCCGGTCGCGCCCTCGGCGGTCCGCTCGGGACCGGCCGCCGCGCCCATGGGAGGAGGAACGCGTCATGACCGTGCAGCGGTTCACCGTCGCCGACGTGATGACCAGGAAGGTCGTCGCCGTGCGGGGCGGCGCGGAGTTCAAGGAGATCGTCGCCGCCATGGAGCGGTGGAAGGTGACCGCCGTCCCGGTCGTGGAGGGCGAGGGCCGGGTCGTCGGCGTGGTCTCCGAGGCCGACCTGCTCGCCAAGGAGGAGTTCCACGACCACCGCCTCGGTCTGGTCGAGCAGCTGCGACGGCTCGACGCCACGGCCAAGGCCGGCTCCCGCCGGGCCCAGGACCTGATGACCTCGCCCGCCGTCACCATCGCACCGGACGCGTCCCTGCCCCGGGCCGCCCGCCTCATGGCCGACCGTCGCGTCAAGCGGCTGCCGGTCGTCGACGCCGACGGGATCGTCCAGGGCATCGTCAGCCGCTCCGACCTGCTCAAGGTCTTCCTCCGCCCGGACGACGACCTCGCCGCGGAGGTGCGGGGCGAGGTCGTGGAGCACCTGTTCCCGCTCTCCCGCCACCAGGTCGACGTCCGGGTCGAGGCCGGTGTCGTGACGCTGACCGGCGAAGTCGGCGACAGCTCGCTGATCCCGCTCGCGGCACGCCTGGCGCAGGCCGTGGAAGGCGTGGTGGACGTACGGTGCCGGCTCACCGGCGCCGCCGGGTAGCGGCGGCGCGCCGGCACCGTGCGAAGGTCCGCCGGGGCGCGCATGCTCGAAGCACGTCCGACGTGACGGCCGCCGACCGGGACGAGAGCCGCGGCGGCGCCCTCGCCGGGGTCCGGCGGAGGGCGACGTATCGGCCGCCCTCGGCCGGTGGCGGCGGAGGGCCCGTGCCCTGTGCGGAAGGGAGCCGGAATGGCGTGGCTCTTCACCTTCGCGGGCGTCGTGCTGGTCCTGTTCGTCCTCAGGGACGTCTTCCACACGCTGTGGCATCCCACGCGACACGGCGGGTTGAGCCGGCTGGTGATGCGGGCGGTGTGGCGTCTTTCGGCGCTGCGCGGCACGCGGTGGCGGTCGGCGGGGTTGGCGGGTCCCCTGGGCATGGTGACGGTCGTCGCCGTGTGGGCGCTCACGGTGGCCGTCGGCTGGGGCCTCGTCTACTGGCCGCACATGCCGGAGGGCTTCTCGTACGCCCCGGGGCTCGACCCCGCCGAGCACGCGGGCCCCGTCGACGCCCTCTACCTGTCGCTGGTCACCCTCGCCACCCTCGGTCTGGGCGACATCGCGCCGACGTCCGGCTGGCTGCGCGCCCTCGCACCGGTGGAGGCCCTGGTGGGCTTCGTCCTGCTGTCGGCGACCGTCGCCTGGATCCTCGGCATCTATCCGGCGCTGGCCCGCCGCAGGGCCCTCGCCCTGCGGCTCTCGCACGTGCGGCGCGGCCCCGCCACCGCGCGGGCGATCGACTCCGGCGGCGGTGCCGCGCTCCTGGACGGACTCGCTTCGGCCCTGTCGACGATCACGGTCGACTTCCTCCAGTACGCCGAGTCGTACTACTTCTACGACGGGGACGCGAACACGTCCCTGCCCGGCCAGCTCGGGTACGCCACCGACCTGGCGAACCGGTCCGCCTCGGCGCGCCACCCGGACGTCCGGTTGTCCGCGGCGGTGCTGCGCACCGCCCTCGACGACCTCGCCACGGTGCTCGACGAGCGATTCCTGCGCACCGGAGGAACGCCCGAGCGCGTCTTCGCGGCCTACGCCGCCGACCACGGGCGCGCTCGTGTGGGACCGGACGGCCCTCCCCGGCGCCACGGAGGCGGGCGATCCTGAGAGGGAGGCAGAGGACACGGACGACGAGGACGGCACTGGTGACGATCAGGGAGGAATGACGACCATGGACACGCAACGCGCCCCTTACCCGCCGGTGGCGGTGACCGCACGTCTCGACCCCCCACTGTCCCGCTGGCTCTGGCTGGTCAAGTGGATCCTGGTCATCCCGCACTGGATCGTGCTGGTCTTCCTCTGGATCGCCTTCTTCGTCGTCACGGTGATCGCGTTCTTCGCCATCCTGTTCACCGAGCGCTACCCGCGTGGGCTGTTCGACTTCAACCTGGGGGTGCTGCGGTGGTCGTGGCGCGTGTCGTACTACGCGTACGGCGCTCTCGGCACCGACCGCTATCCGCCGTTCAGCCTGGGGCCCGAACCGGACTACCCGGCGCGACTCGACATCGCGTACCCGGAGCGGCTCTCACGCTCGCTGGTCCTGGTGAAGTGGTGGCTGCTCGCCATCCCCCACTACCTGATCATCGTGTTCTTCACCGGCGGCGCGCGGGCGAACTGGTGGGGAGGAGGGCTGATCGCCCTGCTCGCGGTGATCGCGGGCTTCGCGGTGACCTTCACCGAGCGGTATCCGCGGGACCTGTTCGCGCTGGTGGTGGGCTTGAACCGCTGGGTCGTGCGGGTCGCCGCCTATGCGAGCCTCATGACGGACGCCTACCCGCCGTTCCGCCTCGACCAGGGCGGGGAGGAGCCGGACGGCGTCCACTGACACCGCTGACGCCGCTGTCGTTCCTCGCGTGCGGTCGTTGCTCAGGTGCGGTCATTCCTCGCCGGTCCCGGGGCCGCTGCCCCTGCGGAGCCGTCCGGACCAGACGGGTTCCACCCGTTCCCATTCCCGTTCCCAGGCGCCCAGTCGGCGGCCCTCGGCGCGTCGTCGTACGAGGGTGAGCACGCCCGCGCCCGCCGCCCCGGCCGCGGCCGCCGTGGCCGTGCCGCCCGCGAGGGCCGTCAGCGCGAGGTTCGCGGTGCCGCCCGGCGGGCGGGTGGGTGCGCCGCGGTCGTCCACCCAGAGGGCGACGGTGCGGCCCTGCGGCGTCCGGGGCGGCACGGGGACGGTTCCCGACCTGCGGACGTCGTCGGGGTACTCCCAGACCGCGGGGGCGACGGAGCTCGTCGTGACGGCTTGCCGGGTGGCGGCTCGCGGTTCCTCGGCTCGTCCCGTCGTGGTCGCCTGCACCTGGTGCCGGTGGGCGGCGAGCGCACGCTCGACCCGGTTTCCGGCGTTCCACAGCATCCCGGCGGCGACGGCCCCGCAGATCAGGGCGATCGCCAGGACGAGGGTGAGAGCGGCGCGGCCCGCGGGCCGCGCGCTTCCGGACGCGGTGGGGCCCTGGCCCGACTGCTCCTGGTGGCTCATGCCGCACCTCCCGGGTGAGACGGTCGGCCGGTGGTCGGAGCGGCGCCGGTCAGCGCGCGCCGAGTTCGTTTCCGATGTGGTGTGCCCACGCCCGGATGCGCGCGGGGTCGCGGAAGTCCCCGCCCTTGCCGTGGCGGACCATGGAGCGGGCGATGCGCCCGGACGTCTCGGCGGTCACGGCGCCGCCGAAGGTGACGTGCTCGCGTGCGCCGAGGGACTTCATCCGGCGGGCGACCCCGGGCACGGGCGGGATGTCGTGCTGCTCGGCGGAGCTGTCGAGGGGCCCGCTGCTGAAGAGCCAGACCGGCCGCCGGCTGAGCTGGTCGGCGTTGCGGCGGGCGCAGCGGCGGGCCTTGCCGTCCCAGCGCCCGGCGTAGAGGGCGCCGCCGAGGACGACTCCGTCGTAGTCGCTGACGTCGGTGACGGTGTCGGCGGGCAGGACGACGGCGTCGAAGCCGTCGTCGCGGAGCGTCCTGCCGATCTCGTCGGCGATGCCGGCGGTGGCGCCGTGCTTGCCTCCGTGGGCGACCAGGACGCGTTTCGGGTTCATGGCCGCGCTCCGTCCCTGCCGTCGGCTCGCCTGACGGGGATGCTCCGCCGGGTCCGGGCGCTCTCCTCGGGCATGGGGACGCGGACGGTGAGGACGCCGTCCTCGTAGGACGCGTCGACGTCTTCGGCGGGGACGGGCATCGGGAGCCGTACGGTCCGCCGGAAGGAGCCGTAGCGGAACTCCGAGTGCTCCTTGTCCTCCTCGCTCTCGCCGTGCTCGGCGCTCACGGTGACGAGGTCGCCGTCGATGGTGACGGTGACGTCGTCGGGGTCCATCCCGGGCAGTTCGGCACGGAGCACGTAGGTGCCGCCGCCGCTGGACACCTCCACCGGGATGGAGTGCGCGGCGGTGCCGGGACGCCATCCGGGCAGCCCCGGGAACTCGCGGTTGAACCAGTCGTTGAAGTCGGGCCAGAGGCTGTGCCTCCGTGTCGCCTTGTCTCCGGTCATCGTTCTGCTCCTCGTGTGCGCGTCCCGGGCCGGGGCGGTGGCCGACGCGGATCCGCTCCGTCGTGCCCGCCTCTCCGGGGGCCGGGCGGCGGGCCGGGGGTTCTCGTACTCCCACCGTGCCGCCTGGGGCGTCGGCGCCCCCAGTGCCGAGGGGGTCAGGCCGTCGGGGCCGGTCGGTCCTTGCGGGACCGGGACCGTTCGGCCCCGGAAGGGGTGGTGTGCGTCTCTCCCGTCCCGGACAGGGGTACGGCGATCACGGGGCAGGCGGCTCGGTGCAGCAGTCCGTGCACCGTGGAGCCGAGCCGCATGCCGGAGTGGCCGCCTCCGCCCCTGCGTCCGACGACGACCGCGAGGGCGTCGAGGGAGGCCCGGGTGAGTTGTTCGACGGGGTGCCCGCGCATCACCACCCGTTCGGCGTCGACGTCCGGGTGGCGTTCGGCGCACCCGGCGACCGACTCGGCGAGCAGTCGCTCGTGGTCGGCCGGGTCCTCGGTCTCGTCGCCGTGGGGCAGGAGGGGGCGGGGCCGGACCCAGACCGCCGTGAGCCTCGCGTCCCGCAGGCTCGCCTCGGCCGCGGCGAAGGCGACGGCGGCCCTGCAGTCCCTGCTGCCGTCCACGCCGACGACGATCAGCGGCGGGTGGACGGTCGTGTGCTCGGGCTGTCGGACCACGACGACCGGGCAGTCGGCGCGTGCCGCCAGCGGGACGATCACCGAGCTCTCGCCGAGGACTTCGGCGAACCTGCCGAGGTGTCGCGAGCCCACCACGGCGAGTGCGGCGCCCCGTGCCCTGTCGCGCAGCACGGTGGCGGGGGCCCCGTCGACGAGCTCCGTCGCGGTCCACAGCCCGTCGTGCAGTTCCCGTACGAGGTCCTCGGCGTTGGCGAGCGCCGACTCCGCTCGGAGGCGCAGGGAGCTCTGGTGGGCGACCGCGCCGTACGGGAGCCGGTCGTGGACCGGTGGAACGGCGGCGACCAGGCGCAGCCGGGCACCTCTGCGTACGGCTTCGTCGACGGCCCAGACGAGGGCGGGGACGGACAGTTCGCGGGGGTCGATGCCGACCAGGATGTCGCTCATGGCCCCTCGCCCCGCGTCGCGAAGCCCGAGGGGACGATCTCCACCGGGCAGTGGGCGTGATGGATCAGGGTGTGCGCGACGCGGCCCAGGGAGGGCCCCACCCCGAGCCGCCGCCGGTTCCTGCCCATGACCAGCAGGTCGGTGTGCCGGCTCGCCTCGATCAGGATGCCGGGGGTGCTCGTGCCCGTCTCCACGTGCTGTCCGACGATCAGCTGGGGGTGGAGCGCGCGCATCCGGTCGGCGACCGTCTTCACCTCGTGGACGCGCTGACGGGCGATCCCGTCGAGGTCGTCGAGCATGGTGGCGACACTGCCGACGTGGGTGAGGACGTTCCACACGCTCACGATGCGCAGGGCCGCCTTGCGCGCGTCGGCTTCGGCGGCGGCCAGCGGGAGCCAGTCGAGGTCCGTGGCGTCGTGCACGGCGGCGGTCACCGAGCCGGTCTCGGGCCGCTCGTCTCCCCCGCGCACGACGATCACGGGCACCTCGGCCCGGGCCGCGACGCCGAGGCCCACCGAGCCGAGCATGAGGGCGGAGAAGCCGCCGAGCCCTCGGCTGCCCACCACGATCGTGCCGCGCTCGCCGGCGGCCTCCCTGAGGCCTGAGACCGCCTCGCGGCGGCTGAGCTCCTTCGTGACGGGGAGGTCGGGACACCGCTCGTGAACCGCCCCGGCCGTGCCGGTCAGCAGGTCGCGGCCCGCCTCGCGTACCGCCTGCATGGTCTCGGCGTCGGTCCAGTAGGCGCGCCGGTCGGTGTCGGCTGCGTGCACGAGGCGCAGGGTGCGGCCCCGGCGGTCCGCCTCGGTGGCGGCCCAGAGCGCGGCCGTGTGCGCGGAAGGGGACCCGTCGACTCCCACGACGACGTCGCCCAGCTCCGGCCGGACGGGAATCTCGCTGTCCATGGTTCCTCCTCCGGACCGCGCCCGGGCGCCGGGAGCCGATGCCACGGGAGCGGCACTTCCCACGCTGGCACCGAGGAGGCCCTGTTGGGGATGGGCCGTTCGGCCCCGATCGTGTCCTGCCCGGCACCGCGCGGGCGGGCGTGCCGGCCTCGTAGGGGCCACCGGTCCCGGAAGGGGACCGTTCGGCACTCCTGTCCGGGAAGGTCGGCGGATCAGGGTGGGAGCGACGGAGACCGGTCGCGGTCGACGAGGACCGCGCGCGGAAGGAGCGAGTGATGCGTCATCGCAGGATCGGCGAGCTGATGACCCGTGAGGTGGTGAGTGTCCGCGGCGACGCGCCCTTCAAGGAGATCGTGCGGATCCTGTCGCTGCACCGGGTCACCGCGGTGCCGGTGGTGGACGGAGCGAACCGGGTGATCGGGGTGGTGTCGGAGGGTGACCTGCTGCGGAAGACCGCGGACCGGGCCGCCGCCCCGGGGGACATGCCGGCCGTGCCGGGGCTCGGGGCGTGGGAGCGGGCGAAGGCCGAGGGCACGCGCGCCGAGGAGCTGATGTCGGCGCCGCCGGTGTGCGCCCGTCCTGAGTGGACCGCGGTGGAGGCGGCGCGTCTGATGGAGGTGCAGGGCGTGAAGCGCCTCGTCGTCGTCGACGACGGGGACCGGCTGGTCGGCATCGTCAGTCGCCGGGACCTGCTGGGCGTCTTCCTCCGTGCGGACGACGACATCCGTCGGGAGATCACCGAGGACGTGCTCGCCGACACCCTCGGTCCCGCCACCGCCGGCCTGGTGGTCGAGGTGCGGGACGGCCGGGTGGAGCTCGGCGGGAGCGTGCCGTACCGGGGCATGATCCCCGCGGTCGAGCGCATGTGCGCGACCGTCGACGGCGTCGTGTCGGTCTCCCGCACCCGGCTCACCTACGAGAACGACGACGGCTCACCGGGAGGTGGAGGATCATGACGCAGGGAATCGTGGTCGGCGTGGACGGTACGGAGCAGGCGCGCGCCGCCGCCGAGTGGGCGGCGGACGAGGCCGTGCTGCGCGGCACGGGGGTGCGCCTGGTGCACGTGAAGGAGCCCTCGCCCGAACTGCTGCTGCCGTTCGTCTCCCGGGAACCCGACGAGTCGTGGGCCGAGGACCTGCTCGTCCGTACGGCGGCGGAGCTCCGCGCACGCTACCCCGGTCTCTCGGTCACCACCCGGCTTGCGGACTCCGGGCCCATCCCGGCCCTGGTCGCCGCGGGCGAGGAGGGCGAGCTGCTGGTGCTGGGCTCGCGGGCGCTCGGGAGCGTGGCCGGCTATCTGCTCGGTTCGACCGGTCTGACGGTGGCCGGCGCGGTCGACCGGCCCGTCGTGCTCGTACGGGCACACGGTGCGACCGCGCCGCGGGGACCGGTGACGGTGGGTGTCGACGTGCGGCGGTCCGCCGACACGGTCCTGGGGTTCGCCTTCGACGAGGCCGCTCGGCGCGACGCGCGCGTGCACGTCGTGTTCGCGTTGCAGCTCGGCGCCTTCGCGGGCCTCGGACCCGCGATGGTGCCGGACATCCGGCTCGCCGTCGTGCCCGAGCTCGAGCGTTCGCTCGACGACTCGCTGGCGCCGTGGCAGGCGAAGTACCCCGAGGTGGCGGCCGTCCACCGCGTGGTGATCGGCTCGGCGGGCCAGGCGCTGGTGGAGGCCTCCGGCGACGCGTCCCTCGTGGTGGTCGGACGGCACACCCGGCCGTCGGCCCTGGGCGCGCACATCGGGAGCGTGGCCCACGCGGTGCTGCACCACAGCCGTGCGCCGGTCGCCCTCGTACCCCACGAGTGACGTCGCGAGGGCTCCGGTCAGGAGTTGAGGATCTTGCTCTTCTGCGCCGCGAACTCCTCTTCGGTCAGGACGCCTTGGTCCTTCAGCTGTCCGAGTTCCTTGAGTTGCTCGATCTTGCTGCTCATGTCGGGCGCCGGCGCGGCGGCCGCGGGCGCCTGGGCGGGAGGCGGGGCGTACTGCTGGGCCGGGGCCGGTTCCTCCTGGTGGGCCCAGCGGCCCGCCTGGCGGCGCGAGACCCTGTTGGAGACGGCGGTCGCCGTCCCGGCCACCACTGCCGTGCGCGCCACACCGCGAAGAAGTCCTGGCATGTCGTTGCTCCTTGGCCGTTGATTTCGAGTGGATCGGTTTCCGCGGTCGTCCCCGGACGTCAGGCGGCGGCGCCGCCCTCCGCGTCCACGGCCTCCAGCGAGGCGAGGAGCGCCTGCACGGGGATGCGCCCGCCGGCCACGAGCTGGGCACCGCTGCGCCGCAGTTCGCGCGCGAGGGGGGCGGCCCAGAGGTTCTCGTAGATCAGGATGCCGGCCGAATTGCCCGGTTCGAGGGCCGCGCCCGCCTCGTCGAGGTCGTCCTGGCCGAGGAGTCCGGACGTGGAACCCTCGAACACGGACAGGTCCAGTTCGCCGTCGTCGTCGAGATCACGCAGTTCGACGGCGATGACGCTGCCGTCGGTGTCCTTCCGGACGAACGTGAAGTCGAGAATGCGGACGATGCCCCGGTCGACCAGGTCGAGGAGGAGGGACATTCCCTTGCCCGTCATTCGATTGCCCGGGAACTCGATGACCAGATAGTCGACCGGCCCCATGTCCTGGAATTCGTCGCTCATCACCGCTCCACACCGTTGGGAGGACATGACGGAGCCCGACCCCGTACCCGCCGCGTATCGGCGGACGTGACCGGGGCCAGTCCTGCTTCCATTGCAGCACCGGTCGGAGCCCTCCGCACATTCACGGCCGTCGGCCGTCCCGTCCCGCTCCGGGCCCGGCGGCGAGGCGGGCGACGAGGAGGGCGATGTCGTCGTCCGCGGACGCCGGCACGAGGTGGGTGAGCAGGCGGTCGCACAGGGCGGGCAGGGACGGGACGGGTTCGGCGAGCAGATCGGTCAGTTCGGTGAGGCGGGCGTCGATGTCGCTGTTCCGGGACTCGACGAGGCCGTCGGTGTACAGGACGAGGAGGCTGCCGAGGGGCAGGATGACCTCGGTGGTCGTGAAGGCCTCGCCGCCCACGCCCAGCGGCAGTCCGGGCGGTACGTCGAGCAGGCGCACGGTGCCGTCGGGGAGGACGGCCACCGGGGGCGGGTGGCCCGCGCGGGTGATGCGGCAGCGGCCGGTGGCCGGGTCGACCATCACGCACAGGAAGGTCGCGATCATCGGCTCGGCGAGATCGCGCAGGGCGGCCTCCAGCTGGTACAGCATGTCCTCGGCGGCGAGGTCGAGGCGCGCGAGGGCCCTGACGCTGGCGGACAGTCGTCCCATCACGGCGGCGGCGGCGGTGCCGTGCCCCATCACGTCGCCGATGACGAGCACGGCCCTGCCGTCCTCCAGTGCGATGACGTCGTACCAGTCGCCGCCGACCTCGTTGACGTCGCTGGCGGGCAGGTAGCGGTGGGCGACTTCGATCCCCGGCGGCGGGGTGATGTGCTGGGGCAGCATGCTGCGCTGCAGCACGGCGGCCGTGTCGTGTTCACGGCGGTACAGGCGCGCGTTGTCCACGCAGACGGCGGCGCGGGCCGCCAGTTCGCGGGCGAGGTCGACCTCGTCCTGGGTGAAGGGGCCGACGGAGCGGGTCCGGTAGAACGTGGCGAGGCCGAGGACCACGCCGCGGGCGAGCAGCGGGGCCATCATGAACGAGTGCACGCCCAGCCCGAGCAGCTCCGCGGGCCTGGCGGAGTGTCCGGCCGCCGGCGCGATGGACCGCGCGTCGAATTCGGGTACGACATAGGGGCGGCGTTCGCCGAGTGCCCGGGTGTACGGCGCGTTGGCGGGAAATTCGAGCGTGCGTCCCAGCGGGGCGAGGGCGGCCGTGACGGGTGATCCCGTCAGCGGGGCCTTGGCCAGCCGGCGCAGCACGGCGCCGCCGACCAGGCCCGCGCCGAGTTCTCCGTCGGCGGCCAGGCTCTCCAGGACGTCGACGGTGACGGCGTCCGCGAGGTCCGGCACGGCGACGTCGGCGAGTTCCTGCGCGGTGCGTTCCAGGTCCAGGCTGGTGCCGATCTTCAGCGTGGCCTCGTTCACCAGGGCGAGATGGCGCCGGCTCTCCTCGGCTTCGAGCTGCGCCCGCTCCTTGGCGGTGATGTCGATCAGGGTGGCGGCCAGCCCGATCGGGCGTCCGTCGGAGTCCTCCAGCCGGACGTACGACCCCGACCACACGTGGTCGTGGTCCGGGTCGGCCGGCGTGCGGCCCGTACGGCGGGAGTCCAGGACGGGCCGTCCCTCGTCCAGGGCCCGGCGCATCGCGCGCTCCATGTCCGCGGCGTTGACGTCGGGCAGGATCTCGACCAGGCGGCGTCCGATGTGGGCGGCCTGCGAAAGGCCGTTCATCGCTTCCAGCGCCGGGTTCACGCGCAGGAAGCGCAGCTGGGTGTCCAGCACCGCGATGCCGACCGGCGAGCGGGAGAACAGTCCGTCCCACACCGCCGACGAGCCGCGGATCCGTCGCGCGGCCTCCGCCTCCGCCGCGAACACCAGCACCGTCGTCCCGCCCCGGTGCCGGGCCGGCACCGGGCACGCCCAGATCTCCAGGTCCAGCGGTCGCCCCTCGCGGTGCCAGGCCGTCACCGTTCCCATCACCCCGCGCCCGGTGGCCGCGCCCTCCCACAGCGACCGGCCGAGACCACGGTCCGCGCCCGGGTGCAGCAGGTCGGCGATGTGCCGGCCGAGGACCTCGTGCGAGGTGTATCCGAGCAGGGCCTCGGCCGCGTTGTCCCAGCGGACGATCGCCCCGTCCGCGCCGGTGGCCACCACGGCGACCGGGAGGGCCCCCAGCCACCCGCCCGCGTCCCGGGCCGCGCTGGTGGTCACTTCGTCGAAGGGCACCTGCTCCATCGCCACCGCGATTCTCGTCCGTACGCACCCCTGGACGGCCGCCGTCCTCCCCAGTATGGGCGCGCACCCCCTGTTCGTCGCGCGGACCGGACCCGCGGGCTCCACCTGCTGTCGCACGAGGTTCCGGCCGGTCGCGGTCAGCGCGCGGAAGCTTTCCGGACGGCGTGGGCACGGGACCGAGCCGCGCGCGGCCGGCAGCCCCGAGGCCTCCGCGGCCTGCGGCGCCCTTCCCCGTCCCGGGAACGTCGTCGGAACCTACGGCTCCCCGCTCCGCAGTGTGCCCAGGAGCCTGCGGTACTCCGCCTCGTCGATCTCGCCACGGGCCAGCCGCTCGCCGAGGATCTGCTCGGGCACCGCGGACCCCCGGCGCGCCGGCGGCCCGGCGGCGCGGTCCAGTGCGCGGAAGACCAACACGACGGCGGTGATGAGGAGGCCCCAGAACAGGACCATGCCCGCCGACATCGCGAACCAGCCCCATCCGTTCATGCCGTTGCCGTACCAGAACATCATGGCCACTCACTCTCCCGGCGGCCGGACCTGCACGTAAGGAGTGTCTGCTTCCGGTCGGGCCGGATACCCCCACGGTGTCTCCGGTCCGGCCGCGGCGCACAGGGCCGACCGGCCTCTCACGGGGGTCCTGTCGGGTACGGGTGGGGACGAGTGGACCCACCGGCGGCACCGCGCCGGCCGCGCGTGCTCCGACGCGTGAGCGCCGTCCGGATCCGGATGGGGCCGTTCGTCCCCCGTTCGGGGCCTGGACGGCCGATGCCTGCCATCGTTTCGCGGGATTCACATGGAGGTATGAACAGCGACCGGCCGCTCCTCGTCGCCACGGGAGTCCGCAAGATCTACCGGACGGGCTCGGTGGCGGTCACCGCCCTGGACGGCCTGGATCTCGTCGTGCGCCGTGGAGAGCTCGTGGGAGTCATGGGACCGTCCGGGTCCGGGAAGACCACTCTGCTGAACTGCCTCTCCGGCCTCGACGACATCGACGGCGGGCGGGTGGAGATCGACGGCCACGACCTCTTCGCGATGTCGGACGCGGCGCGCACGGAGCACCGTGCGCGCACGATGGGCTTCGTCTTCCAGTCGTTCAACCTCATCCCGGTGTTCTCCGCGGTGGAGAACGTCGAACTGCCGCTGCTGCTGGTGGGCGTGCGGCCGCGCGAGGCGCGGCGCAGGGCGCTGGGCATGCTGGACCGGGTCGGCCTCGGCCACCGGGTCGAGCACCGGCCGAGCGAGCTGTCCGGCGGGGAGCAGCAGCGGGTGACCATCGCCCGTGCGCTGGCCGGAAGGCCGGCGATCGTGTGGGCGGACGAGCCGACGGGGAACCTCGACAGCGCGATGGCCGATCAGGTCATGGACCTGCTGTGCGACCTCAACCGGGACGAGGGGCAGACGATCGTCCTGGTCACCCACGACGGTGCCATCGGCGCCCGGGTCCCCCGGCTGATCCGGATGCGCGACGGACGGCTGGTCGACGACCTCCGGCAGCGCGTCCCGGCCCCCGGCGCGGCCACCGGGCTCTCCGGGGGCTGACATGTATCCGAACCTCCTGGCTCCGCTTCTCGTGGCCCTCGCGCTCGCCCTCCTGGCGCTCGCCGTGGTGGCGGTCCGCCGACCCGTCTCACGGCGCCTCGCCTTCCGGCAGCTCGCCCGGAGGCGGACCGAGGCCGCGCTGGTGATCGGCGGATCGGTGCTCGGGACGGCCATCATCATCGGGGCCCTGGTGGTCGGTGACACCTTGGACTTCTCGGTGCGGCAGGAGGCGTACCGCACCCTGGGTCCGGTGGACGAGCGCGTCGTCGCGCCGGACGGCCCGGCCGGTCGCGCGGTCGCCGAGCGGCTCGCCGTCCTGGCCGGCGACCCCGACGTCGACGGCGTGCTGAACGCCCGGGCCACCCAGGCGGCGGGCGTGAGCCGCTCCGATGGCCGCACGGTCGCCGAACCACGCGTCCTGGCCTGGCAGATGGACTTCGACGAGGCCTCGCGCTTCGGTGCGGCGGGCGGGGACTCCGGGCTCTCCGGGCCGGACCCGAAGCCCGGCCAGGTCGTGGTCAACGCGCCGCTGGCGCAGTCGCTGAGCGTGGGAGCCGGGGACCCGATCACCCTCTACCTGTTCGGAGCACCGCACACGTACCGCGTGGAGCGCGTGGTGCCCGAGGAGGGCCTGGCCGGTGTGGGTCTGGGAGGCAGGTCCAACCGTGACGCGTTCCTGGCGCCGGGAACCCTGGACGTCGCGGCACGTGCCGCCGGGGCGGAGCCGCGCGCGGTGACCTTCGTGTCGAACCGCGGGGGTGTGGAGGGCGGCGACGCCCTGACCGGGAAGGTGACCGCGGACATCCGCGAGGCCCTGGGCCCGCTCTCCGGCCGGGCGGCGGTCGAGACGCCCAAGCACACCGTGCTGCGGGACGCCGAGCAGGCCGGGGACTCGCTCGGTGCGCTGTTCCTGATGATCGGCAGCTTCAGCATCATCGCGGGCGCCCTGCTGCTGGTGAACATCTTCGTCATGCTGGGCGAGGAGCGGAAGACGCAGATGGGGATGGTGCGGGCGATCGGCATGAAGCGCTCGCGCCTGGTCGGGTCCTTCACCCTCAAAGGGGCGGCGTACGCGGTGCTGTCCGCCCTGCCGGGCGTGGCCATCGGGGTCGCCGTCGGCTGGGGCGTCGCCGTCGTCGCCGCGGAGATCTTCCGCGGCTGGTCGGTCGGCGGCAGCAGCATCCGGATCGCCTTCGCCGTCACCCCCACCAGCATCCTGAACGGCGTGGCCATGGGCCTGCTCATCGCGTTCGCCGCGATCCTCGCCACCAGTGTGCGCATCAGCAGGTTCAACATCATCGCGGCCATCCGGGATCTGCCGTCGGCGCCCGGACGCCGGCCGCGCCGCGGACTGCTCGTCGTGTGCGGCGTCCTGTCGGCCCTGTTCGCGCTCGCCGCCGTCCCCGCGGTGGCCGGCAGCCAGCCCGACGCCACGTACCTCATGCCGGCCCTCGCTCTTGCCTTCGCCTCCCCCGCCCTGTTCCGCGTGATGCCGCGGCAGGCGGCCACCACGCTGGTCGCGGGCGCCGTGCTCGCCTGGACCCTGCTCGCGCCGGTCGTCCGTCCCGGGATCTTCGACACGCCCTCGATGTCCGTGTACGTCATCCAGGGGGCTCTGGCCGCGTTCTCCGCCGTGGTGCTCGTCAGCAACAACCAGAAGACGCTGCTGCGCCCCGTACGGCGGCTCCTGGAGCGTCCTTCGGAGGCGGGACTCGCGACCCGGCTCGCGGTGGCCTACCCGCTGGCGAAGCGGTTCCGGACGGGCGCCACGCTCGTGATGTACACGCTGATCGTGTTCGTCCTCGTCCTCCTGACGGAGATCTCCGGCATCCTGCGCGCCGGCGTCGACGGAGTCGTCGCCGACGCCACCGCCGGCTACTCCCTGCGGCTCGACTACAACCCCCAGGTCGCCGGCGACCGGCTGGTGGCGGAGCTGCGGGGCGGGCCTTCGGCTGCCGGGATCTCCGCCGTCACACCGCTGCTCAACGCCACCGGCCGGGCCACCGACCCCGGAGGCCGCGGCACGCAACCCCTGGACATCGCGGCCGTGGGAGTGCCGGACGACGCGATCACCGGCATCACGTTCCGCGAGCGGCTGCCCGGACTCGCGGACGACCCGGCGGTGTGGCGCGCCCTGGCCGACGACCCCCGCTACGTCGTCCTGGACGGCTTCTTCGGCAGCACCGGCGGCCCGGCCGGCGACTACTACGACCCGGGCGACACCCTGACCGTCACCGACCCGCGGACGGGCCGCAGCGAGCAGAAGGTCATCGCCGGCGTGCTGGACAACGGCATGGTCTTCTACCCCGGCACCGGCGCCACCTCCACCACGTACCCCGTGGTCATGGGCGAGCAGGGCATGCGCCTGCTCTTCGGCGGCCAGGCCCAGAACGCCTCCGCCCTCGTCCGCACGGCACCGGGCGTCTCCCCCGACACCCTGGCGACCCGGCTGCAGGGCGAGCAGCTTTCGTCGAGTCTGGTGGCCACCCCGATCGCCTCCGAGATCCGGCACCAGTTCGACTCCAGCACCGCCTTCTTCCGGCTCATGCAGGGCTTCCTCGCCCTGGGCCTCGGGGTGGGCATCACCGGTCTCGGCGTCGTGATGGTGCGGGCCGTACGCGAACGCCGACGCACCATCGGCATCCTGCGGGCCCTCGGCTTCCGGGCACGGACGGTCCGCCGGTCCTTCCTCGGGGAGAGCGCCTTCGTCGCCTCGGAGGGAATCGTGCTCGGATCCCTGCTCGGCGTACTGACGACCTGGCTCATGTACCGCAACAGTGCCGCCTTCGAGGGCCTCGAAGGCGGCTTCCCCGTCGAGTGGACCAGCATCATCGGCTTGGCCGCGGCCACGTTCGCCGCCTCGCTCCTGGCCACCGTGGGCCCGGCCCGCCGGGCCGCCGCCATCCGCCCCGCACGTGCGGTCCGGGTCTCGGACTGAGCCGGCGGCCCGTGCGGGGGGGGGGGGGGGGGGGCCCCGCCCGGCCAACCCAACCCCGCGGGGCCACCCCCCCCCCCAGCCAGGTCACGG
>NZ_JBHJQI010000003.1:0-61311 GCF_042262805.1 Streptomyces sp. NPDC056361 | reverse complement strand
GGGGCCCCCCCGGGGCGCGGGGGCGGGCTCCCGGGGGCCGGCCGGGGGGCGGGGGGGGGGGGGGGCCCCCCCGGCCCCCCCCCGGGGGGGGGGGGGGGGGGACGCGCGCGGCCTCACGAAGCGCTCGGGTCCTCGCCTCCCGCCTGCGAGGTCTCGTCCAGGACCGACAGGACGGCGTAGTCGTACATGCCGTATGCCGGGGACATCGTGATGTTCGCGGCCCGCGGTCCCCTGAACACGACCGACTTGACGTACATGTAGGGGCACATGACGGCCTCGTCCATGGCGGCACGGTCCACGGCGGCCCAGATCCGGGCGCGCTCCTTGTCGTCGCGCGTCGCGGCGCCGGTGTCGAGGAGCGCGTCGATCTGGGGGGAGGCCAGCTCTCCGAGGTTCTGGTTCCCCGTCTCCTTGATCGCCCGCGAGTCGGCGATCTGCTGGAGGAAGCCGTAGCCGTCGGGGAAGTCGGCCGCCCAGCCGAACATCACGATCCCGATCTCGTGCTGCCGCACGTACTCGGGAACGCCGACCGCCTTGGTGAAGTAGTCGCCGGAGGTGAACGGCACCACCTCGGCCTGGATGCCGACGCGCGCCAGTCCGCGTGACAGGGCGAGCGCGGCGTTCCACTCCTTGGTGCGGTCCTCCCGGGCGGCGATCTTCGTGGTGAAGCCGTCCGGGAGGCCGGCACGCGCCAGCTCGCGGCGGGCCGCCTCCAGGTCCCCCGTGCCCTCGGGGCCGACCGGATAGCGGTCGAAGGGGTCGTACCCCACCACGGACGCGGGCAGCAGGGTGGTGGCGATCTCGCCCGCCGGGTCGCCCCCGTAGGCGGCGAGCATCGCCGTCTTGTCGGTGGCGTACTGCACGGCGCGCCGGGCGTGCACGCTGGTCAGCGGGCCGACGTTCCGGTTGAGGCAGTAGAGCCACACGAAGCCCGTCCGCGGGTTGTCCACCCGCTGTCGCAGCTCCGGATCGGCCAGCAGCAGCTCCTGGGTCTCGGGCTGCACCCCGACGCCGGCGAGGTCGATGTCCGCCTCCCCGTCGAGCAGGATGCGGTCGACCTCCGGACCGCTCACACCGAGCCGGACCGTGATCCGGTCCGGCAGGGCCGTCCGTACGGGGTCGGTGTCGGCCTGCCAGTGCGGGTTGCGGTCGAGCGTGAGCCGGGCGCCCGGCGTGTACGTGTCGATGCGGTACGGGCCCGAGGACACCGGCTGGCGGTGGTACTCGGGGAAGGTGTCGCGCTCGCGCGGCACGGCGATGGTGGTGGGCAGCGCGGCGAGGTAGTCGAAGGCGGCGAAGGGCTCGCGCAACCGGAAGACGAGGGTGCGCTCGTCCGGGGTCTCGATGCCCTCCGGACCGGTGAGGTACTGGCGGAAGTACGCCGGCCCCCCGCGCGTGACCGGCGTGCCGTAGACCGCTTCGGGGTAGGCGGCCCGCAGCACCGCGTACTTCACGTCCTCGGACGTGACGGGCGTGCCGTCCTCGAACCTGACGCCCTCGCGCAGTCGGTAGGTCCAGGTGCGGGAGTCCTCGGTCGCCTGGCCGAGCGCCTCCGCCAGGTCCGGTACGAGCTGCGGGCTGCCCGCCTCGTCGGTCCTGTAGCCGACGAGGGGACGCCCGATGAGCCGGATGAAGTTCCAGGTGTACGCGTAGTACGTGTCGGCGGGGTCGAGCGAGTCGAAGTCATCGGTGCGGACGTACCTGAGCGTCCCGCCCCGGTGGTCCGACGGGTTCACGATGCCTCGTGCCTGCGCGTTCAGTGCCACGGGGTTTTCAGCGCCTCTCGTCGTGCGGATGGTGGGGAAGGCTCGTGCGTCCGGCGACGTGGCACACGCGCCCGCTCGCCGGTGGTGAGGGGGAACCTCACTGGGCGAGCCCCATGGCCTGGACGTCGTACAGCCCGAACGCGGGGTGCACGTACACATCGGTGACGTCGGGGTGCCGGTAGTGCAGTGTGCGGTCGTGGGCGATCGGAAGGATGACGGCCCGTTCCATGACCGTCTCCTCGACCCGCTGCCAGAGCCGGTGCCGGGCGACGGGGTCGGCGAGGGCCTGGGCCTCGTCGACGAGCCGGCGGACGAGTGGGTCGTCGAGCTCGGCGAAGTTGAAGTTGCCGCCGCCGCGCTTGATCTGCCGCCCGTCTATCAGGGGGGCCAGGAAGCCGTACTCGGTGGGGTAGTCGGCTCCCCAGTCGGTGACGCCGAGGCCGAGACCGAGGGTGCGCACGGTGTCGGGGTGGCCCAGGCCGGAGCGGTAGTACGAGGCGGTGTCGAGGACTTCGACGTGCGCTCGGATGCCCACCCGGGCGACGGATTCCGCGAGGGTCCGGGCGACGAGTTCGAACTTGCCCGGCTGGGTGGCGATCCGGGTCTCGAAGCCGTCGGGGAGCCCCGCGGCCTCCAGTTCGGCGCGCGCGGCCTTCAGGTCGCCGGTGAGGTCCGTGCCGCTGGGGTACCGGTCATGACCGGTGTGGGAGGGCAGGGTGGGAGGGATCAGGCTGGTGGCGAGCGACCCGCCCACTCCGTCACCGCCGCGCGCCTCGAGGAGAGCGGCCTTGTTCGCGGCGTAGAACACGGCGCGTCGCGCGTGGACGTCGTCGAACGGGGGCACGCACGTCTGCACGGTGATGTACTGGAGGAATCCGGTGGCGGGGTTGTCGGCCCGGGACCGCAGAACGGGGTCCGCGAGGATCACGTCGCGTGCGGAGTGCTGGATGCCGCGGCCCTCGACGTCGATGTGGAACTTGCCCGCGATGAGGTCCCTGTCCAGGTCGTTGACGTCCACTCCGAAGGTGACGGTCATGTCGTCCGGCAGGGCGGGGCGGAGGGGATCGGTCGCGCGGTCCCACATCGGGTTGCGGACGAGGTGGAGGGAGTGTCCGGGGCTGTAGCGCTCGATGCGGTACGGCCCGGAGCACACCGGCGCCTTCTCGTAGTCCTCGCGGGTGTCGTGGTGCGCCGGGACGGGTGCCGTGTTGGGTTGCGCCATCACGAAGTCGAAGTCGGCGAACGGCCGCTTGAGGCGGAAGCGGAGGGTTTCGTCGTCCGGGCACTCGACGGCCCGGCAGCGCTGCCCGCCGTAGGGACCCCGGTAGTCGCCGTGGTCGAGGAGGTCGAGGAGGTACGTGGGGCCGCCGGGGAGCGCGTCCTGCGCGAAGATCCGTTCCACCGCGTAGGCGATGTCCCGGGCGCGGATCGCCTCACCGGTCTCGAACCTGACGCCGTCGCGTATCCGGTAGGTCCAGGTCAGGCCGGAGTCCGACACCTCGCCGGGACCGCTCGCCAGGTCCGGCACCACCGTGGGGGTGACCGGGTCGGTTCCGAAGGCCATGAGGGTGCGGTGCATGGTCCGCTGCAGCAGCCACGACCACACGTAGTAGGTGCGGGCCGGGTCGAGCGAGTCGACGTCGGCCGAGGCCACCATGGCCAGCCGGCCCCCGGGCTTGCCACCGGGATTCGCCACGCCCTTGACGGCGCCGTTCCAGCCGGACATCAGCCGATCTCCTTCACGTACAGGTACTGCGCGGACAGGGAGCACCCGCGGGACACCTTCGCGTCGGTGGAACCGATGCCGTAGTGGACGGTCCTGACGCCGTGTCGCGGGGCGTGGTCGGCGAGCGTGTAGTAGAGCAGCTCGTAGTACAGCGGGAGCTTGCCGACCGCCTCGTAGTCGAAGCCGGCGCGGTGGGCGAACCAGGTGTCGCCGTGGGAGAGGACCAGGCCGAAGCCCACGACGTCTCCGTTCAGCACGGCTCTGGAGACGAGTGCGCGGTCGCCGAGGCGTTCCGCGGCGGCTTCCAGGACGGCCTCGGAGCGCTTCGGGTCCCAGCTCGACATGCCGTACTTGGCGAACAGCCGGGTTTCCAGGAGGGCGAGCCGCGGGATGTCGGCGGGGTCCAGGGGGGCAAGGGTGATCTTCACGTCCGAGGCCTCGATGTGGCGCCGCTCGGAGCGGACCCGGCGCGAGCGCCGGGAGGGGAGTGCCATGGCGTAGTCCATGAATCCCTCGCCGGGCAGGGTGAGGGAGGCGAACTGCCCGGACACGTGGGAGATGTAGCCGCGGTCGTGGAGCACGTCGCGCTGGACGCGGTCGGACGCGTCCACGTACGGGAGGCAGATCGACCGGCATCCTTCGTCGGCGGCGACGCGCTCGGCCTCCTCGAGGATCCGGTGCGCCGTGTCCGTGCCGGCGTCGGGGTGCAGCATCAGGCGGGTCCGGCCCAGGTGCCGGCCGCCGCACATCATCGACGGCATCAGGCGGTCCATGTCGCCGAGTCCGGCGAGGACCTCCGCGGCGCCGTCCATCTGCTCCTCGGCGCAGTGCCGTACCAGCAGGTCGGTACGGCCCAACGACCACGGGGATTCACGCGTGGCCAGGACCATCGGCAGGGCGGCGCGCACGCCGTGGTCGGCCTGCGCGGTGAGATAGGCCATCCACGCCCCGGCGGAATCCTGCAGGACGCGCATCCAGTCGGGGCTGAGGAAGAAGTCCTCACCACCGACGAGCGCACCCCAGCCGGCATCGCTCGCGTCCTCGGGCGTCCGCCATCGGTTGATCACAACTCCACTGGTCACGCGGCAGATCCTCGGCGGGGACGGTCTCAGTCCACTCTTCATCGGGTCCCTGGTCCTTGATAGCCACTTGAGAGCAAGACGAGAGCACACCGCCGGAGGGTTTGGCCTGATTCAACGTCACCCCATGAACAGGAGACCCGTTTCATGTCCCGTGTATCCACCGGCCCCAGTGAGCAGCCGACCACCGCGCACGCTCTGCTCAAGCGCCTGCGCGAGCACGGAGTCGAGAAGGTCTTCGGCGTCGTCGGCCGAGAAGCCGCCTCGATCCTGTTCGACGAGCAGGACGGCATCGAGTTCGTCCTGACCCGCCACGAGTTCACCGCGGGGGTCGCCGCCGACGTGCTGGCCCGGATCACCGGCCGCCCGCAGGCGTGCTGGGCCACGCTCGGCCCCGGCATGACCAACCTGGCGACCGGCATGGCGACCAGCGCCCTCGACCGCTCCCCGGTCATCGCGATGGCGGCGCAGTCCGAGTCGCACGACATCTTCCCGAACGACACGCACCAGTGCCTCGACCTGGTCAAGATCGCCGAGCCGATCTCGAAGTACGCCGTCGAGCTGGAGCGCCCGCACGAGATCACCGACCTCGTCGACTCGGCCGTCTCGGCCGCGATGACGGAGCCGGTCGGCCCGTCCTTCATCAGCCTCCCGGTGGACCTGCTGGGTTCCTCCGAGGGCATCGACCTCGACAAGGACCACGGTCCGGCGCTCACCCCCGAGAAGCCGATCACGGCGATCCAGCCCGGCTGGGAGCTGCGCGCGGACCAGGCCGTCGCCCTCGTCCGCGAGGCCGCCAACCCGGTGTTCGTCGTCGGTGCCGCCGCGATCCGCGCCGGAGCGGTCCCCGCGATCCGCGCGCTCGCCGAGCGCCTGAACATCCCCGTGATCACGACGTACATCGCCAAGGGCGTCCTGCCGCACAAGCACGAGCTGAACTACGGCGCCGTCACCGGCTACATGGACGGGATCCTGTCGTTCCCGGCCCTGGAGTCGCTGTTCGGCCCGGCCGACGTCATCCTCACCCTGGGCTACGACTACGCCGAGGACCTGCGCCCCTCGATGTGGGAGCGTGGCGGCGAGAAGAAGACCGTCCGCGTCTCCCCGACCGCCAACCCGGTGCCGCGGATCTACCGCCCGACGGTGGACGTCGTCACGGACGTGCTCGCCTTCGTCAACCACCTGGACGCCGGCACCGCGGACGTGGCGGCGAAGGAGCGCCACGAGATCTCGGCCGTGCGGGAGCGGATCGCCGAGCTGCTGTCCGACCCCGAGTCGTACGACGACGGCATGCGCGTCCACCAGGTCATCGACTGCATGAACTCCGTCATGGGCGAGACCGCCGAGGACGGCGAGGGCACGATCGTCTCGGACATCGGCTTCTTCCGTCACTACGGTGTGCTGTTCGCCCGCGCCGACCAGCCGTACGGCTTCCTCACCTCGGCCGGCTGCTCCAGCTTCGGCTACGGCATCCCCGCCGCCATCGGCGCCCAGATGGCCCGCCCCGGCCAGCCCACCTTCCTGATCGCCGGCGACGGCGGTTTCCACTCCAACAGCGCCGACCTGGAGACCATCGCGCGGCTCAACCTGCCGATCATCACGGTCGTCGTGAACAACGACACCAACGGTCTGATCGAGCTGTACCAGAACATCGGTCACCACCGCAGCCACGACCCGGCGATCAAGTTCACCGGGGTGGACTTCGTGCAGCTGGCCGCGGCCAACGGCGTCGAGGGTGCCCGGGCGACCACGCGCGAGGAGCTGCTCGCCGCGCTGCGCAAGGGCGTCGAGCTGGGCCGCCCGTACCTGATCGAGGTGCCGGTGAACTACGAGTTCACCGCCGGCGGCTTCGGAGCACTGAAGATCTGACATGGCCCAGACCGACCTTCCCGCCGCCTTCGGCTTCCTCGCCTCCGCCCGCACCGGCGGAGGCAGGATCCCCGCGGCAGAGTTCACCACGCGGGGCCACCACACCCCGCTGTCCGAGCGGTTGCACGCGCTGACCGTGGACGCCGTTCTGGTCCGTCCCCACGAGGGTTCGGGCGGTGCGCACGCCACGGACGGGGACACCCTGGTCTTGTTCGCCGGGGAGATCTACAACCGTGACGAGATCGACGACGCCCTCGGCTCACGCGGACACGCCTCGGACGCCGAAGCGGTCATCGGCCTGTTCGAGAAGTACGGGCCCCACGCGTTCCGGTTGATCAACGGCCGGTACGCCGCGCTGCTCCTGGCGGGCAAACGCGTACTGGCCGCCACGGACCACGCGGGATCGGTGCCGCTGTACGTACGCCCCGAACCGGGGCACGTGCTGGCCGCCACCGAGGTGAAGGTGCTGGCGGAGGCCGGTGGGGCGATCCGCGGCGCGCCGGTCCCGGGGACGCGCCGCATCCGGAAGCTGCCGGGAGTCCACCAGGTTCCCGCCGGGGCGGTGCTCGACATCCGCGTGGACACCGGCGAGGTGACGGTGCACCGCACCTGGACTCCTCCGGTGCACCGCCGCCTGGTGACGGAGAGCGAGGCCCTCAACAACGTTCGCGCAGCGTTGGAGAAGGCCGTGATCCGGCGCCTTCCCGCCGGCGGCAGGCCGCTCGTGGTCCTGTCCGGCGGAATCGACTCCTCTGCGGTGGCCGCGCTGTCCGCCGGCGCGGCCACGGCGGGGATCGACACCCTGTCGATGGGCACGGACGTCTCGAACGAGTTCCCTCAGGCCCGGGTGGTGGCGGAGCACCTGGAGTCGCGGCACCGGGAGCTCACCGTCGGTTCCGGGGATCTGCTGGCCCTGCTCCCCCACACCGTTCACGCGGCGGAGTCGTTCGACCCCGAGGTCATCGAGTACCTGCTGCCGCTGACCGCGCTGTACCGCCGCATCGACGGTCCGCCGCGGAGGATCCTCACCGGGTACGGGGCCGACATCCCGCTGGGCGGCATGCACCGGGAGGACCGGCTGCCGAATCTGGACACCGCGGTGGTCTTCGACATGGACACCTTCGACGGGCTGAACGAGATGAGCCCGGTGCTGTCGACGGTGGCCGGCCACTGGTCCACCCATCCCTACTGGGACCGCGAGGTGCTGGAGCTGCTGACGGTGCTGGAGGCCGGTCTGAAACGCAGGTACGGGCGGGACAAGTGGGTGCTGCGCGCCGCGATGTCCGACCTGCTGCCCGCCGAGACCGTCAACCGCCCCAAACTCGGTGTGCACGAGGGCTCCGGGACGACCACCTCCTTCTCCCTGCTGGTCCGTCAGGCCGGCGGGGCGGAGGAGGACGTCCCGGCCGTCAAGGCGCGGGTCGTCCAGCAGCTGTTCGACCTGACCGTGGTCGGCCGCGTGCACCCGGACGACATCGCGGTCGAGGAGATCATCGGGAAGATCCTGGCCGAGGGCAGACGGTGACCACATACGAGCTCTTCCAGGGCAGACGGCTCGCCGTCGTCGAGTCGATGCTGCACGACGCGTTCTACTCCGGCATCCACCGCGCGCGGGACTTCGGCTGCGAGGTGTGGCTGCTGGTGCAGGGCGAGGAGTGGTACACGGGCGGCGGGCGACCGCTGTCCGAGCACCCGCTCGGCCGCGTGGACCGCGTCCTGCACGTCGACACGCACGACTGGCGCGCCGTGGTCGACGCCCTCACCGACGATGACGGAAAACCTCTGGTGGACGGGGTTCTGTCGTTCTCCGACTACCACACGGAGGTGACCGCACGGGCGGCCGAGGCCCTCGGCCTGCCCTCCCAGGGGTTGGCCGCGGTGCGCGCGGCCAACCACAAGCACCTGCTGCGGGCCGCGTTGGACGGGGACCCGGCCAACGTGCGGTGGCGCCTGGTGACCTGCGCCGAAGAACTGGAGGAGGCGATCGCCCACGTCGGGCTGCCCCTGATCGCGAAACCCCCGTCCGAGGCCATCTCCTACGGCGTCCGCAAGTGCGCGACCCACACGGAGGCGGTCGAGGCGTGGCGAGAGCTGTCGGTCATCCGGCAGTCCCTCAGGGGGCAGCCGCGTCCCGGGTACGTGCTCCTCGAGGAGTTCGTCCAGGGCACCGAGGTCAGCGTCGAGTCGATGACCGTGGACGGAGTCACCCACTTCTTCGGCGCCACCTCCAAGTACCTCCACAAGCACACCATGCTGGAGGAGGCCCACTCCTTCCCGCTCGCACTCGAAGCCGGGGTCTGGGACGGGATCCGGTCCTGCGTGGATCGAACCCTGCGGGCGATCTCGTACCGGCAGGGCCCGGCCCACACCGAGGTGATGATCACCGAGGACGGTCCCCGCGTCGTCGAGGTGAACCCGCGGCTGCCGGCCCACATGATCTCCACGATGGTCACCGACGTCTGCGGCACCAATCCCCATCTGGACGCGAAGCTGCTCGCTCTCGGCGTGGAGCACACACCGGACGGCAAGCCCGGTCAGGGGGTGGCGGGAGGTGCCGCCGTGGTGGTGCTGTTCCCGGACGAGAGCGGCGAGTTCACCCACATCGACGGCCTGGACGAGGCGGAACGGCTCGGGGTGGTGGTGCGCCTGCACCACGAACCGGGCGACCTGGTCGCCGAGCGGCTGGACAACTCGGCCTCCGTCGGCTTCGTCTACGCCCACGGCGGCACCGCCGAGGAAGCGCTGGACAAGGCGCGGCGCGCGGCGGCACGCATCCACATCCACACCCGGAGGACGGCACCGTGAGCGGTCAGATCAACTCGAGCGTCTCGCCGCGGTACGCGCAGATACCCACCTTCATGCGGCTTCCGCACGATCCGGCGCCCCGGGGCGCCGACGTCGTGGTCATCGGGGCCCCCTACGACGGCGGCACCAGCTACCGTCCCGGCGCGCGGTTCGGCCCCCAGCAGATCCGCACCGAGTCCGGACTCATCCACGGCGTCGGCATCGACCGCGGCCCCGGCGTCTTCGACCTGATCAAGGTGGTCGACGGCGGCGACATCGACCTGACGCCGTTCAACCAGCACATCGCCATCAGGACGGCGCAGGAGCACCTGTCCGCACTGCTCGCGGACAATGCCGCCTTCCTGATGCTCGGCGGCGACCACTCGCTCACGCTGTCCGCGCTGCGTGCCGTGCACGGCCGGCACGGCCCGGTGGCCGTTCTCCACCTCGACGCCCACTCGGACACCAACCCCGCCATGATCGGCGGGGAGTTCCACCACGGGACGCCGTTCCGGCACGGCATCGAGGAAGGGCTCGTCCAGGCGGACGCCATGATCCAGCTCGGCATCCGCGGGCACAACCCGAAGCCCGACAGCCTCGACTACGCGCGCGGTCACGGGGTGCGCATCGTCACCGCGGACGAGTTCGGCGAGCTGGGCGTGAAGGCCACGGCGGATCTGATCAAGGAGCGGCTGGGAGACCGCCCGGTGTACGTCTCGGTGGACATCGACGTCTTCGACCCCGCGTTCGCCCCTGGTACGGGCACTCCGGCCCCCGGTGGCCCCACCAGTCGGGAGGTGCTCGCCCTGCTGCGCACGGTCGGCGAGCTGAATCCGGTCGGATTCGACGTGATGGAGGTGTCGCCCGTGTACGACCACGCCGGGATCACCAGCCTCCTGGCCACCGAGGTCGGTGCGGAGCTGCTCTTCCAGTACGCCCGCGCGCATCAGACGAAGAAGAGGGAAGAGGAGAGGTAGGAATGGCCATTCTTGACGCCACCGAGCACCGGGAACTGCTGCTGTCGCTCGTGTCGCAGCTCCCCGACGTTCCCCGTCAGGACCTGTACGGGTTCCTCGACGCGGCGCACAAGCTCGCGCAGCAACTGCCGTACGAGATCAGCGACACGCTCGACGCCTTCAACCAGGTCGGCAACGAGGACGGCTACCTGCTGATCCGCGGGCTTCCGGTCGAGCCGGACGACGAGCTGCCCACGACCCCGACGAGCACGCCGGCGCCGGTCGAACGGGATCGCCTCAACATGGAGGCGTTCCTCGCGATCGTCGGCCGCCGCCTCGGTCTGCACACCGGGTACGCGGAACTGCGCTCGGGAACGGTCTACCACGACGTGTACCCCTCGCCGGGCGCGCACCACCTGTCGTCGGAGACCAGCGAGACCCTCTTGGAGTTCCACACCGAGATGGCCTACCACACGCTGCAGCCCAACTACGTGCTCCTGGCGTGCTCCAGGGCCGACCACGAGCGCAAGGCGCAGACGCTCGTGGGCTCGATACGCAAGGCCGTCCGGCTCCTGGACGAGGAGACGATCGACCGGCTGTACGAGGAGAAGCAGCCGTGCGAGGTCGACGTGGCGTTCCGCGGCGGGGTCCCCGACCCCGGGGCCATCGCCAAGGTGAAGCCGCTGTACGGCCCCAAGGACGACCCGCTCCTGGGCTACGACCGCGAGCTGCTCAAGCCCCACGAGGGCCCGGACGCCGAAGCCGTGGCGAAGCTCTCCCAGGCGCTCGACGACGTCACCGAGGGAGTCTTCCTCACCCCGGGAGACCTCCTGATCATCGACAACTTCCGCACCACGCACGCGCGTACGCCCTTCTCGCCCCGCTGGGACGGCAAGGACCGGTGGCTGCACCGGGTGTACATCCGCACCAACTCCCACGGCCAGCTCCCTACGGGCGGCGAGCGCGCCGGCGACGTCATCACCTTCACCCCGCGCCGGTAGGACCACCGCGAGGCCGTCGCGTCCGAGGCAGGCCGAAGCCGCGTCGGACGCGACGGCCGGTCGCGTTCTTCAGGAGCCGCTCGCCCCGGACGGCACACCGCCGGCCGCGGCGGCCGGCGACGTCCGGTGCAGGCTCAGCATTCCGAGGGACAGGGCCACCGTCAGGGCCGTGAGCGACCACCACAGGCCGGCGGGGGCGTGCGTGAGGAGGAAGGCCACCAGCAGCGGCGCGATGGCCAGTGACAGACCGACGAGCACCTGGTTGAAGGCCTGGTAGACCCCGAGCTCCCGTTCCGGAGCGAGTTTCACGAGCAGTACCGAGAGCGCCTGGGTGGCCAGGATCTCCCCCAGGGTGTAGATCGTCACGCCCAGGATCAGCAGGGGAAGCAGCACCGCGAAGGAAAGGGCTCCGGCGAGTCCCAGCACCACCAGCAGGGCGCCGTGCAGCGCTCCGCCCAGTGCGATGACCCGTAGCGGCTCCCGGCCTTCGACGCGCCCGGTGATGGGGAGCTGGAACAGCACCATCAGTACGGTGTTCACGGCGAAGACCAGCCCCACCGTCCAGGTGGGCGCGTGCAACTCGTCGATCAGGTAGACCGGAAGCCCCACCTCGGTGGCGACGATGACCGTGATGAGGGCGAAGTTCGCCAACGCCACCCGCAGGAACGCCCCGTCGCGCCAGGGGCGTCCGCTACCGGCGGTCTTCCGAGCGCTTGCCGGGCGCACGGCGGCGAGCGGTAGGTACAGCAGCGCCGCCAAGGCGAAGCTGGCGGCGTTGAGCAGCCCCATCGCGACGAATCCCGAGTCGTCGCCGGCTCCCACGAACACGAGGCCCGCCAGCAGGCCTCCCAAGCCCATGCCCAGGTTGAACGAGACCCGGGTCAGGGCCAGCCAGCGGCCGATCTCCTCCTCCGGGGCGAGCCCCGCGGCCAGCACCGGCATGGAGATCTGCTCGGCGCGCTGAGCCACCGCCGCGACGACCGCGAGGGCGACGAAGGCCACGATGTGGTGGACGAAGAGGTATCCCACGAAGACGCTCGCTCGCACCAGCGCGGCCATGATCAGCACGGTCCTGGGTCCCCAGCGGTCCACCAGCCGCCCCACCATGAAGACGGCGGGCAAGGCGATCAGGGTGGCGACCGTGAGACCGGCGCCCACGGTGGTGAGCGAGAGGTCCGTGACCGCGATGAAGAACAGCAGCTGGTACGGGTAGAAGAAGCCGGTGCCCACCGCGTTGACCAAGGCGGCCGTGCCGAACCAGCCGACCCCTTCGCCCCTGGGGATCGTCCGGGCGCGCTTCGCCGCCCCGGTGTCCGAGGGGGGCACCCGTGCGCCGTCGTCGGTCCTGCGCCCGGTGCTCACAGGAGATCCCCCCCGGAAAGCGCCGACGAGGGCGCGGACAGCGCTGTGTGCAAAGGCAGCTGACTTCCCGCCAAGTTGGGTGTTAGCCTGCTGTCCTGAACAAGAATGGCCTGGGCCAGAGTACGAAGCTCAGGGCCCGGGTCGATGCCGAGTTCCTCGGCAAGGGTCTGTCGCACGCCATGGAAGACCTCCAAGGCGTCCGCCTGGCGACCCGACCGGTAGAGGGCGAGCATGAGATCGGCGTGGAGGCCTTCCCGTAGGGGATAGTTGTCCACCAGTTCGAACAGCTCGGGGATGACCTCCTCGTGGCGCCCGAGCTGGAGTTCGAGGGAAGCCCGGTATTTGAGCGCGACGACGTGCTCTTCCTCAAGGCGAGTGGACCAACTGCGTAAGCCCTGATGGGTGAGGTCCACGAGGGCAGGGCCGCGCCACAACGCCTGCGCCGATCGGACGAGCCGCACCGCCTCGTCGAGCTGGCCCCGGCGCTGCATGGCGCGGGCCTCCGAGAGCTTCGCGCGGTAGCTCGTCACGTCGACCGAGCACAACTCGCCGTTCAGCCGGTATCCGGTGGCGCACGACTGCACCGCCTCCGCCGGCGCTCCTGCTTCGATGAGGGTCGTCCGGAGCATCCAGATACCGGTCTGCACCTGGCCCATGACGGTGCGGGGCGGCTTGTCGTACCAGACCGCTTTGACCAAGTGATCGGCGGCCACGATGCGCCCCGGTTGAAGCGCCAGCGCGGCCAGGATCCCCCGCTGCCGGTGGCCCGGCACGGTCACGAGATCCGAACCGACCTTGACCTCGAGCGGCCCCAACACGCCTATACGAACGGGTCGATATCTACCATCGGTGTCATCTGTGTCATCTGTGAACATCCTGGGACCCTTCACGTGGTGACGCGCGTCGACTACTGGTCGAACTGTGCGTGAGAAGTAGACGGAAGGTGCAGGGGGTGTGTCAATGGAGCCCTGTACCAGCGGATTGATTGGCTGAATTCGTCCAGAGGTGATCAGACCCGATCACGAGATACCGGATGTCGGACAGCGTTCACACGAGAGCGGACGCACGGTGCAAGAGAAGCCCTGCGCCGGTCGACACCCCGGAGCCGCAGAACGCCGCTCCTCCCGCGCACCCGGCCGGACCGTCGCCTTGCTCGGGTGAAGCACCCGACGTTGCCGGCGTGCTCGCGCAACGACCCGCGCCGCTCCGCCCGAAGAGCATCCGGTGCACCTCTCGCCCGCGTCCCACGGGCGAAGCCGCGGAGCGGAGTGCGCCGAGCGGAGCCGGAGTTCGCTCCCGAGAACGGTCGAGGGGGCGGTGAGGTCCCCGCTCCGTTTGTGCGCCGACGGGGTCGAACCGGCCGGGCCGCGTCGTCGAGGCGCCACCCGACCCGCCCCGCGCACCCGCCGACGGGTCGGTGATCGACTTGACGGCGGCCCCCGCACCCGCGAGCACCTGCCGCCACGGATTCCGCACCTCGCGGGCGGGCGGTGTGAAGCCCAGCGCCTTTTCGGCCAATCGACGTCGCGACCCGCGGGAAGCCGGAGGGAACGGTGTCCGGACTCCCCTATTCCGCAAGGGAGTTGAGCCCCGCGCATGTGACGCCTCGGTCGACGGCACCCGCCCGCTTCGCCTCGGCTTCCGGAAACCCCTGAAGACACCGGGAGCACCCGCGGAGAAGCTCTCTTGCCGAACTCTCGACCGGCTCTCCCTTCACCGGCGCCCCGACACCGCGCGTCACTCGCTCCACCGCGATGACCTGCACCAATGCCCGGAACACCGCGGTGCCCGGCTCGCGGGGGCCGTTGCGGGGCACGCGTAAACCGCATAGCTTCTGCACGTCCTGGCGCCTCCCCCTCCGCGGCGCATGATGCCCAGACGACTTCACGGCGGTGCCATGCAGCTCAGCAAGTTCCGCAGCGGCGTGACCCGGACGACCGGACCTCCGAGGCCGTTCCCAGGCCTTCACCAGTTGTTGATCGCGCAATCGCTCAGCCAGGGCGGATTCGCGGTGCTGAACCTCGCGATGCCCCTGCTCGCGGCGACCGTTCTCCGCGCAACGCCCTTTCAGGTGAGCATGGTTGCCGCCTCGCAGACGGTCGCCTTCCTGTTGATCGGACTGCCCGTCGGCGTCTGGGTCGACCGGATGCGCAAGCGTCCGATCATGATCGTGGCCGACCTCGCCCGAGCCGCGGCACTCGCCGCGGTTCCCGTCCTGTGGGCGCTGGACGCGCTCACCGTGGCCCACCTGTGCGGTGTCGCGTTCGTGGTCGGCATCGCCACCGTCTTCTTCGACGTGGCCGACCAGAGCTACCTTCCCCATCTCGTCGGCACCGAGGGGCTGGTGACAGCCAACGCGCGCCTCGTCGCGGTGGACCAGACGGCCGCGGTGGCGGGGCCCGGCATCGCCGGTCTGATCGTGCAGGCCGTCACGGCGCCGCTGGCGGTGATGGTCTCGGCGATCGCCTATGTGGGTTCGGCGTTCTGCGTGGCCCGCATCAAGGACCGGCAGCCCGAGGCGGTCGACCGGACCCCGCGCGACCGCCTCGGCCGCTCGATCCTGCAGGGCATCCGGTACCTGTGGGGCCACCCGGTGCTCCGCCGGCTGGTGGCCTGCTCCACGACCGTGACCTTCTGCTGGAGCATGGGCTACGGCATGCTCCTGGTGCTGCTGGCACGGGATCTGGGAGTGTCCGCCGTCACCATCGGGCTGCTGTTCACCGCGGGAGGTGCGGGCGGCCTGTGCGCGACCGCGGTCGTCGGACGCATCGTCGAACGCTTCGGTGACGGACGGGCCGTCGTCGTGAGCGTGACCCTGGCCGCTCCGTGCACCCTGCTGGCGGGGCTGACAGGGCCCGGGGCACGGCTCGCGTTCGTGGTCTGCGCGCAGTTCGCCTTCGCGGCGGGACTGGTCATCTACAACGTCGCGCAGGTGAGCTACCGCCAGCGCACCGTGCCCGGGCACCTCCTCGGCCGCGTGAACGCGACGGTCCGCTTCTTCGCCTGGGGTGCGCGGCCGCTGGGCATGCTCCTGGGCGGCGTCTTCGCCGAGTTCCACGGCGCCCGGTCCGCGGTCTGGGTGGGAGCTGCCGGGACGGCCCTCGCCTCACTCTGGCTCCTCTGTTCCCCACTGCGCGGCATGCGTGTGCTCGCGCAGCCCTCGTCCGAATCGTCCGTCACCAAGGAAGCGCTGTGAACGACACCTACACCGACCCCTCCGCGGCACCGAAGCTGGTGTGGATCACCACCCCTGACAACTACGACCCGCGCGTGCAGGAGCGTCTGCAGCGCGAGGGATCGGAACGCGTCGACATGCTGCGCGCAGCGGGCTTCGACGTGCGCATCGCCCACTCCTGCGACATCGTCCCCGCCTGGAACGGCCGCCCCCGCCTCCTGTGGCGGAAGGAGGACCTGCTCGCGGAGTACGCGGGATTCCTCGTCACCTCCTGGTCCTGGGATCCGGCCGTCACCCGGCACCTGGAGGCCGTCACGCGGACCATCCGGGCCTCCGACTGCGTCCTCCTCACGGACGGAACCCTGGATCCCGAGGTCTTCGGCCTCGACAAGCTGGCGATGTACCACCACGCGGCCGCCCTGGGCGCCCCCGTGCTGCCGACCGTCTCGGTTCCCTTCGGGCGCTACGCCCGCCGCGCCCTGGAGGCCGTGGACACCGAGCTCCCGGCCGGACCGTACGTCGTGAAACCGCGCTCCATGGCCATGGGCTTCGGAGTGCTCAAGGCCGACACGGCCCAGCACCTCTCCTCGGCGATAGACCTGCTGACGCCCGGCGGGCTGGGCTGCCTGATCCAGCCCCATGTCCCCAACAACGGCGACGTCCGGGTCTACGTACACGAGGGCAAGGTCATCGCCGCCCTGCTGCGCGAGCCGACCGGAGAGGCGTACCTGGCCAACGTGAGCCAGGGCGGCAGCGGTTCCGGCTACGAGCCGCCGGCCGAAGTGGTCGAGCTCAGTGAGCGGCTGGCTCGGAGTCTGGAATCGGACTACCTGTGTGTGGACTGGCTGGTCACCGACACCGGCCATGTCTTCAACGAGTGGATGACCGTCTCGGCCGCCTACGAGGACCTGCCCGACCTGGATCGTCAGCGCGTCGCGGACGCCCTCGTCCAGTACCTCCGCCGTCGCCTGGACGAGGGGGCGCCGCGCACCCGCTGATCACCCCCGATCAGCACCCGTCAGGACGCACCACGTCCGGAACGCGGCCCTCGGGCACGCGCGCCGGTGCTCCCGCGAGGCCTTCCGTCAGCCGCGCGGTGAGCGGGTGCCGCGGCGCCGTGAGGAGCCGCGGCGCCGGTCCCTCCTCGACGAGGTGACCGGCCTCCAGTACGGCGATGCGGGAGGCCGTCGTGGCGGTGCTCATGTCGTGGGTGACGAGCACCAGGGACAGGTCGCGTCGGTCGGCCATGAGTCCGGCGAGGGTGTCGAGGAGGCCCTGGCGGGTGACCGTGTCGAGGCCGGAGGTGATCTCGTCGCAGATCAGGACGCGGGGGCGGGCCAGCAGGGCGCGGGCGAGCGCGGCGCGCTGGAGTTCGCCGCCGGAGAGCGCGCCGGGTCGGCGGCGGGCGACGGCTTCGGTCAGTCCGAGGGCGGCGAGGGTGGTGAGTGCTTCGTTCAGGGCGGCGGCTTCGGCCGTGCCGCGGAGCCGGACCGCCGTACGGGCCACCTGGTGGAGGACCGGGCGGTGCTCGTCGAATGCCGCTGCGGCGTCCTGGAAGACGTACTGGACGGCCGCGAGCTGCCGGCGTGTGCGGTCGCGCAGGCTGCGCGGGAGGGGAAGGCCGTCGAGGAGGAGGTCCGCGTCGTGGTGGCGGTGCAGACCGGCGAGGCTGCGGGCCAGGGTGGTCTTGCCGCTGCCCGAGCGGCCGACGACGGCCAGGCATTCGCCGGCGCGGAGGGTGAGGCCGGGCAGGCGGAGGACGGCCGTCCTTCCGTGGCGGGCGGTGAGGGGGCCGGTCGTGAGGACCGTGTCTCCGGTGGTCGCCGGTCCGATGGGGGTGCCGCCTGATGCGGATGCCAGGAGCTCGGCGGTCCAGGGGTGCCGTGGCGCGAGCCGGAGGCGTTCGGGTGCGCCGGACTCCACCACCCGGCCGTTCCGCAGGACGAGGACCTCGTCGGCGAGTGCCCGGACGACGTCCAGGTCGTGGCTGAGCAGGACGACGGCGATGCCGTCACGGGCCACGGCGGCGAGTCGGTCGACGATGCCGCGTTTCGTCAACGGGTCCTGCCCTGTGGTCGGTTCGTCGGCGACGAGCACCTTGGTGCCGAGCAGCAGTGCCTGCGCGAGGACGACGCGTTGCTGCTGGCCGCCCGACAGCTGGTGGGGGTAGCGCCGAAGGATCGTCTCCGCGTCGGGAAGACGGGCCTGTGCCAGGGCTCCGATGACGCGCTCGCGGACGGCGGCCCTGCGGCCTCGCCGCGGCAGGTGTCCCACCTGCGTGCGGGCGATGTCCCCGAGCAGGGCGCCGATCCGGCGGGCGGGGTTGAGGACGGCCGCCGGGTGCTGCGGGATGTAGCCGACCGGGCCGTCGGGGACGCGTACGTGGCCGGACACGCGAGCGCCGTCGGGGTACGCGCCGAGGAGGGCGAGGCCCGTGGTCGTCTTGCCGCTGCCGGACGCGCCCACGAGCGCGGTGATCGTTCCGGGGAGCACGCGGAGGTCGATCCCGTCGACGATCGCCCGTCCGTCGATCTCCACGCGCAGACGGCTGATCTCGGCCACCGCGCCCACGGGCTTTACAGGGCTCCCGGCGACGGCGGCGCGGGCGGTCTCGGCGACGTTGGCGGCGTTGCCGCCGCTGACCGTGTTCACGTCGGTTTCCTCTTCTCCAGTCCGGTGTCCACGAGGAGGTTGGCGCCCGTCGTCAGGGCGACGACGAGCAGCGCGGGTACGACCACGGCCCAGGGCTGGACGAGCAGTCCGGTGCGGTTGCGGTCGACCATCACCGCCCAGTCGGCGGCGTCCGGCTCGACGCCGATGCCGAGGAACGCCGCGGTGGCGACGAGGTAGAGGACGCCGGTGAGGCGTACGCCCGCGTCGGCGGCGAGGGTACGGGCGAGGGACCGGCCGACGTAGCCGACGGCCGTGCGCCACCAGGTCTCCCCCTGCATCCGTAGCGCTTCCACCGCGGGTCGGGACGCGGCGTCGGCGGCCGCGGCCCGGACGATGCGGGCGGCGTCGGGGATGTTGACGAGGGCCACCAGGAGGGCGAGGGCAGCGGCGCCCGGGGTGAAGGCGGCGGCGACCAGAAGGATCAGCAGGAGGGACGGTACGGCGAGCAGGACGTCCAGCGGTCGCATCAGCAGTTCTTCGAGCCAGGTGCGGCGGGTGAGGGCGCTGACGACGCCGACGGGGAAGGCGATCAGGTAGGCGAGGGCCGTCGCGGCCAGCGCCACGAGCACCACCGACCGTCCTCCCAGCAGCACTTGGTGCCAGACGTCGCGGCCGACGAAGTCGGTCCCGAGCCAGTGCCCGCCGCCGGGCGTGAACGAGGCGGCGCGCGGCCCGGGGGCGCCGGCGAGCAGGGGGCCGAGGAGGGCCAGGGTGAGGGGAACGCCGACGAGGGCGGCGCCGAGCGCGAAGCGGGACCTCACGCGGCGGCCCCTGCTCGGAAGGCGCGTCGGGGTGCGGGGCCTCACGCGGCCACCTCCGACCGCGGGGCGAAGCGGTGGGCGAGCAGGTCGGCGCCGAGGTTGAGGACGACGGTGGTGACGCCGAAGACGACGGCGAGGCCTTGGACGACGGGGACGTCGCGTTCGGCGACGGCGTGCATCAGGACGGTGCCGAGGCCGGGGATCACGTAGAGCGTCTCGACGACGATGACGCCGCACAGCAGCCAGTCGATGGTCCGGGCCAGTTGCTGGGCGGCGGGGGCGAGGGCGTTGGGAAGGGCGTGACCGTAGCGGATCCGGGTGCCCGGGATGCCGTAGCGGCGGGCGTGTGTCGCGTACGGCGAGGCCAGGGCGTCGATCATGCCGGCGCGCACCAGGCGGGACAGGGAGCAGACCGGGCGGGAGAGGAGGACGAGTACGGGGATGGTCAGGGCGGTGGGGTGGGCGAGGAGGTCGGTGCCGTAGCCGACGGCGGTCGGCGGGACCCAGCCGAGGCGTAGGGCGAGGACGGTGACGAGGAGCATGCCGAGGGCGAACTCGGGCACGGCGTACGTGCCGAGCGTGACCGAGCCGATCATCCGGTCCACGAGCCGGCCTTCGTGGCGGGCGGCGAGGACGCCGAGGCCGACGCCGAGCGGGACGAGGAGCGCGAGGGTGAGGGCGGCGAGCAGCAAGGTGGGGCCGAAGCCGTCGGTGAGGTAGGTGCCGACGGGTCGGCCGGAGGTCAGGGAGGTGCCGAGGTCGCCGTGGGCCAGCCCGGCCGCCCAGTCCGCGAGGCGCGCGAGTGCGGGCCGGTCCAGGTCCATCGCCTCGCGGAGGGCGGCGATGCGCTCCGGGTCGGGCTGGTCGCCGGCGAGGGCGACGGCGGCGTCGCCCGGCAGGGCTTCGGTGAGGGCGAAGACGAGCAGGACGACGGCCGCCGTCTGTGCCGCGCCGAGCAGCAGTCGCCGGGCGATCCAGGGGCGCGGTGCGGTCACGCGAGCCACACCTTGTCGAAGCGTGCCCAGTCGAGGGAGTTGGCCGGCGCCTTGGTCTCGACGCCGCGGACGTTGCGGGCCGTGCCGAGGATCCAGTCGGCGAAGCCCCAGACCAGGAAGCCGCCCTCGGCGTGCAGGCGGCGCTGCATGCGCTGGTAGACGGCGGTGCGGGCGGTCTTGTCCCTGGTGGACTGGGCCTGGCGGTGGAGGGCGTCGAAGTCCTTGTGGTGCCACTTGGTGGCGTTGGTGGTGGACCCGGTGAGGAGGCGCTGGGAGATGTGGGCCTCGATGGGCATGGCGCCGGAGCGGTAGGAGCAGAGGGTGCCGGAGTCGAGGACGTCCTTCCAGTAGCTGTCCTTGCTGCCCGTCCTGAGGGTGACGGTGACGCCGGCCTTCGCGGCCTGGTCGCGGAAGACGGCGGCGGCTTCGGTGAACCCGGCGGCGACGGGCGAGGTGTCGAGGGTGACCCGGAGGCCTTCGGCGCCGGCCTCCTTGAGCAGGGCCTTGGCCCGGTCGAGGTCCTGTTCCCGCTGGGGCAGGCTCGCGGCGTAGTGCTCGTAGCCCTTGCCGAACAGGTCGTTGCCGATCTCGCCGGCGCCGGACAGGGCGCCGGCGACCAGTTCCTCGCGGTCGGCGATCAGGAAGAACGCCTCGCGCACCCGCTTGTCGTCGAACGGCGGGCGGTCGGTCTTCATCGCGAACGCCTGCATGGTGCTGTTGCGGAGCCGGATGATCTCGACCTGGCCTCGGCCCTCGTGGGCGCGGCCGGTGGTGGGGTGGAGCTCGTGGGCGTAGTCGATCTGGCCGCCGAGGAGGGCGTTGACGCGGGCGGACTCCTCGTTGGCGACGAGGAACTCCACCTCGTCCAGGTAGGGGGCGCCGTCCCAGTAGTCGTCGTTGCGCGTGAAGACGGCGGACTTGCCGGGCGCGAAGGAGGCGAAGCGGAAGGGGCCGCTGCCGACGGGGTTCCGGTCGAAGTCCTGCTCCCCCTCGGGGACGATGTACGCGCCGAACGCGGCGAGCACGTTGGGGAATTCGGCGGTCGGGCGCTTGAGCACGAACTCGACGGTCCGGTCGTCCCGCGCGCGGCTGGCCTCCAGGTCGACGGGTTCCAGGGAGGCCTTGGCGCGGAACGCCTTCTTCGGGTCGGTGATGCGCCGGTAGCTGTACAGGACGTCGGCGGCGGTGACCGGCTTCCCGTCGTGGAAGGAGGCCTCGCGCAGCGTGACCTTCCAGCGGTCGAGGCCGGCGTTGGGCTCCCACCGTGCGGCGAGGCGCGGCCGGGCGGAGAGGTCGGGGCCGTGGTCGGCGAGCTTGTCGAAGAGGGCCTTGGCGCGGGCCGCGTCCACGAAGAGGTTGGCGAGGTGCGGGTCGAGCGTCTCGCTCGCGCCGCCGCCGGCGAAGGCGGTGCGGAGGCGCCCGCCGCGCCGGGGCTTGCCGTCGGCGTCGGCGCCGCCTGCGGCTCGGTCGGTGCCGCCGGCGGTTCCGGAACCGCTGCAGCCCGTCAGGGCGAGGGCGCCGAGACCGGCGGCGCCTCCGGTGACGGCGAGGAAGCCCCGGCGGCGCAGACCGGGGAAGCGGGCGTCGTGGGCGGAGGTGTCGTCGACCGGGGTGGGGTGCACGGGGGTGCCGTTCATGGAGATCGTTCCTTGGGGTGGGTGGCTGCAGGACTCGGGGACGTGCCGTACGGGGGCTCGGGGGTGGAAGGGCGCGGCGAGGCGGGCGACGAGGTGCATCCGGTCGCCGTCGGTCGCCCCGGAGGGCCGGTCGCCCTCGCGCCACGGCGGATCGGTGCGCGGTCCCGGCCCGTCGTGCAGGGCGAGTACCTCGAAGCCGTGGGCCGTGAGGATGCGGCGCGGTTCCTGGGGGAAGAGCAGGCGCCACGCGGAGTGCCGCTCGACCGGCGGCGAGCCGTCGTCGACGGTCCACACGCGGCTGCGTCGCAGCAGTCGGGCCGTCCTGTCCACGGACAGGGTGGTGGTGGAGCGGTAGGCGGTGCCCTGCCAGGTGAAGTCGTCGAGGGCGGGGGTGGAGAGGAGGTCTGTCCTCATGCGGTCGCCGGGAGGGCGGCGGGACGGGCGGGCAGGGCGCCGCGGCGGTGCAGGAGGGCGAGGCCGGCGGCGGAGGCGAGGCCGAAGGCCAGGCAGCACGCCCAGGGCAGCCAGGAGGCGTTCGTGCGGTGGCCGGTGTCCATGGCCCAGCCGACGAGGGCGTTGCCGACGGCGGCGGCGATGCCGGAGACGGCGTAGAACAGGCCGAAGTAGGTGCCGGTGAGCTCCGTCCGGCCGAACGAGGGGATCAGCTCCATCACGAAGGGCTGGGCCAGCATCGTTCCCAGGTGGAGCAGCAGGACGCCGGTCAGGACGAGCAGCACGCGCGGCGCCGCGTCCGCGAGGCCGTCGGGGGTGCCGCCGTATCCCGACGCGGCCATCGGTGGGACGAAGGACAGTCCCATCAGTGCGAGTCCGGCACCGATCCAGCGCGCTCCGGGTCCGCGCTTCTTGAGCGCGGTGGTGAGGCGCAGCTGGAGCGCGAGGTTGGCGAGGGTGCCGACGAGGAAGACGAGCCCGGCGGCGCCGTCCCAGCCGGTGGCCCGGCGGGCCGCGTCGGGCAGCAGCAGGTACAGCTGGTTCTCCAGGGTGAGCAGGCCGACCATGGCCAGGGCGAAGGCGAGGAAGCCCCGGTCGCGGACCGCCTCGCGCCAGTCGCCGAGCACGCTGTTGCCGCTCGGCGCGACCCGGCGGGCCGGGAGGACCAGGGCCTGGGCGGCGGTGAGTACGGCGAAGATCCCGGCCGCGGCGAGCGCGGCGGCGCGGAAGTCGACGAGGAGCAGGGCGCTGCCGAGCAGCGGCCCGATCAGGGCGCCCGTGGTGGCGAAGACGTTGAACAGAGCGAACGCCTCGGCCCTCCGCTCCCCCGCTTCCAGGGCGAGATAGGCCCGTACGGCCGGGTTGAAGAGGGCCCCGGCCAGGCCGCTGAGCACGGACGCGGCGAGGAGCACGGGCAGTCCGTCGCCGAGGGCGAACAGTCCGAAGCCGACGGTGCGCAGGGCGCATCCGGCGATGATGACGCCGCGGGCCCCGAGCCGGTCGGACGCCGTCCCGCCGATGAGGAACAGTCCTTGCTGGCTGAGGTTGCGCACGCCGAGGACGATGCCGACGACGACGGCCGACATCCCCAGGTCCTCGGTGAGGTGCAGGGCGAGGTGGGGGACGAGCAGGTAGAAGCCGGTGTTGACGCCGAGCTGGTTGACGAGCAGCAGCAGGACGGCCGTCGGGAAGCCGCGTATCTCGTGCCATGTCCTCACGTGCGGGCCTCCCCGCCGGCGCGTTCGTGGACGCCCAGGCCCGGGTGCCGGCTCGCCCGTACGGTGCCGTCGGTTCCGCCGATGCCCGTCCAGGGGTCGTCGGCGAGCAGCAGGTGGCCGTCGAGGTCGACCCAGCGGGCACGGTCGGCGAGGTGGACGGCGGGGGCGATGCCGAGGGTGCTCGCGGTCAGGCAGCCGAGCATCAGCTCGGTTCCGGTGCCGGCCAGCAGTTCGGCGATGCGGAGCGCGGGGCCGACGCCGCCGCACTTGGCCAACTTCACGTTGATGCCCTGGACGCGTCCGGCGAGGCGGCGGGCGTCCTCGAAGTCGACCGCGTCCTCGTCGGCGACGACGGGGAGCGGTGAGCGCTCCGCGAGCTTCGCCAGCGCCTCGGGGTCGCCGGGGGCGAGGGGCTGCTCGACGGCCTCGACCCCCAGTTCCGCGAAGTGCGGGATCAGGCGCTCCGCTTCCTGTGCGGTCCAGGCCCCGTTCGGGTCGAGGAGCAGCCGGGCGTGGGGCGCGGCGGCGCGGACGGCCCGGACGCGGGCCAGGTCGTCGCCCGGGTCGGGGGTGCCGGCCTTGAGCTTGAGGACGGTGAATCCGTCGCGTACGAGGCGGGCCGCCAGCGCCCCGGCCCGCTCCGGTGCGGTGATGCCGACCGTGCGGGCGGTCGTGGCGCGGGGCGGGGCCCCCTGGGTGCCGAGCAGCCGGTGGACCGGGACGTCCGCGCGTTTGCCGACGAGGTCGAGCAGCGCGGACTCGACGGCCGCGGTCACGGCGGGTGGGGTGTCGGCCCGGCGCGTGTCGTCCCGGAGGGCTTCCAGGGCGGTCTCGGGGTCGGGGAAGCCGGCGAGCCGGCGGGATTCCTCGTGGAGCAGCCGTCCCAGGGTGTCGGCGTCGAGCCCGTAGTACACGCTGGTGACGGCCTCTCCGTGGCCGTGCTGCCCGTCGTGCTCGACGGTCAGCCAGACGGCCTCGCGGGCGGCCATGGTGGAGCGGGAGATGCGCAGCGGCTCGGTGAGTGCGAGCCGTACGGTGCGCCGGCGGGACTTCACGGGGTCTCTTCCGGGGTGGTGGCGGTCGTTCGGGTCCGGAGCGGATCGGTGACGGTGCGGCAGCGGGCCCAGCCGGTGGCCTCGACGGCCCGGGGGTGCGGGATCTCGACGGGACGGGTGGCGGCGGTGGCGGGGTCGATGCCGTGGGCGGTGGTGAAGTCGTCGTCGAAGACGCTGCCGAGGTAGCGCTGCGGGCCGTCGGGGAAGACGGTGGCGACGACCGCTCCGGGGTGGACGCGGGCGGCCCAGGCGGCGACGAGGGCGACGGCGCCGGTGCTCCAGCCGCCGCTGACGAAGGCGGAGCGGGCCAGTCTGCGGCAGGCGCCGGCGGCTTCGGCGGGGCCGACCCAGTGGACCTCGTCGAAGGCGTCGTAGGCGACGTTGCGCGGATGGATGCTGCTGCCGAGGCCGCGCATGACGCGGGGCCTGGCGGGCTGGCCGAAGATGGTGGAGCCGGTGGCGTCGACGCCGACGAGCCGCAGGTCCGGCCAGTGGCGACGCAGCGGTCCGATGATCCCGGCGCTGTGGCCGCCGGTTCCGACGCTGCACACCAGCACGTCGAGGTGGTCGAGCTGGGTGGCGAGCTCGGCCGCCAGGGAGGCGTAACCCGCCGTGTTGTCGGGGTTGTTGTACTGGTCGGGCCAGTAGGCGTCGGGGAGCCGCGCGAGCAGTTCCCGCAGCCGGGCGAGCCGGGCGGCCTGCCAGCCGCCCTCGGCCGCCGGACGGTCGACGAGTTCCAGCCGGGCGCCGTGCGCGCGTAGCAGTCGCCGCATCGAGGGCTCCAGCTCGGCGTCGCCGACCAGCACGACCGGGTGCCCGAGGGCCTGCCCGGCGAAGGCGAGTCCGATGCCGAGGGTCCCCGAGGTGGACTCCACCACCGGTGCGCCGGGGAGCAGTTCGCCGCGCTCCTCCGCTCCCAGGAGCATGGAGACGGCGGCGCGCGCCTTCATCCCGCCGACGCCGTGCCCTTCGAGCTTGGCCCAGAAGCCGGGTTGGGGGCACGGCAGGTCGACGGTCACGCGGGCGAGCGGTGTACGGCCCAGCAGGGCGAGGAGCTCCCGGTTGCCCGCGGTGCGGCGCGAGGAGCCGAGGACGGCCGTGGTCACAGGGTGCCTCCGTAGCGGTGCACGGTCCCGGGACCGCCGTCGAGCCAGAAGAAGGGGTACGGCTCCGCGGACACCGCGGTGACACCGGAGCCGATCAGCCGCGGCAGGACCGCGCTGCCGGTCTGCGCGAACATCACCAGCGGGACGCCGTGGCGCCGCGCGCTCCGGCGCAGCGGCTCGAAGCTGCCGTTGCCGAGGGTCATCCCGGAGGCCAGGACGGCGTCGCAGCGCTCCAGTTCCGCCAGGGCGTCGGTGCGCACGGGCTCGCCCCATTCGGTCGTCCCGCCCTTGAGGTCGCAGGGGATGTACGCCAGGCCGCGCGCCCGCAGGGCTTCGAGCAGGGAGTTGACCACGCCCACGACGAGCACGGTCGCCCCGGGCGCGACGCCGACCAGGTCCACCACGGCCGCGGCCCTGGCGCGGGACTTCTCCAGTGACGTGCCGCCGGGCAGCGGGCAGGGCCGTGCGCCGTTCTCCGGGCCGTGCGGCAGGACGTGGGCGAGGTACGCGTCGAGGGCGGCGACCCGGACCGGTGCCGCGTCGTGCTCCAGGAGCCGGGCGATGTCGGTGCCGACGCAGTCCTCGACGGCGCCGTCGGGCAGCTCGCCCGGCTCGACCGCGCAGGATCCCACCGCTTCGGCGAGGCGCAGGCTCAGCACCTCGTTCCGGTAGCCGGAGCCGCGCCCTGCGTGCCGTACCGCCTGCCGGGTGGTGAAGGCCACCGAGACGCGCCGTGTGCGGGGGTCGGGGCCGTATCCGCCGGTCAGGACGCGCTCGACGAGGTCGTCGTACGAGGAGGCGACGGCGGGCGTCTCGGTGGGTGCGGTCATCGGGTCACCACCCGGGGGCCGAGCTGGGCGAGCAGGGCGGCGACGCGGTCCCGGGCGGCCGTGCCCCGGGCGTCACCGGCCATGACGTGGCCGAGGTACTCGTTGTTGCTGCCGGCGGCCTTGACGGCCTTGCCGGGGTCGGCGAGCCGGAGTTCCAGCAGGTCGTCCGCGGCGCGGACCGCGTCGGCGCCGTCGACGGCCTCGAGCACGCCGTCCTCGTCCGGTACGAGGAACCCGATCGCTGCGCTGGTCAGCCCGGTGGCGCGGCGGCGCAGGTCCGGTTCCCTGCCGAGCGCGACGTCCACGCAGGCGGCGGCGAGGTCGACGCCGGTGACATGGCGCACGAGCTCGGTGATGCGGTTGCCGGCGGGCCGCGGGTTGACCTCGACGACGCGGGGCCCGCCGGCCGTCAGCTTGATCTCGGTGTGCGCGACGACCCCGTCGAGGCCCAGTGCCTTCAGCGCCCGGCGCGCGGTCTCCCCGACCCCTTCGGCGTCCGCCGGATCCAGCGCGGCGGGGAACATGTGGCCGGTCTCGACGAACGCGGGAGCTCCCCCGACGCTCTTGTCGGTGACGCCGACGACGTGCACGGCCCCGTCGTGCGACACGGTCTCGACGCTCACCTCCGGTCCTTCGAGGAACTCTTCGAGCAGCACCACCGGTTCGCGGCGCTGTCCGCGGGCGTTGACGGGGAACGCGGCGAGCGCCCGGTACGCCTCCGCGAGCGCCGCCTCGTCGTCGGCGCGGCGCACGAACATGCCGGCGCACAGGTCCACGGGCTTGAGCACGAGCGGATAGCCGATGTGGTGCGCGGCGGCTGCGGCCTCGGCCCAGTCCGCGCACACGGCGAACCTCGGTCCCGGAAGGCCCGCTTCGGCCAGCACCCTGCGCGTCGCGTCCTTGCGGCACGCGTTCCCGACCGCCTCGGGCGTGGGGCCGGGCAGTCCCAGGCGGCCCGCGATCCCGGCGGCCGTCCGCAGGTAGTAGTCGCAGGAGGTGACCACCCCGTCGAAGCGCAGGACCTCGTGGGCTCGCTCGACGAACGGCAGCAGCGCCTCGCCGTCGTTGGTCTCCGCGGTGAGCACATGACGGGCTCCGAGGAGCGGGTGCGCGGTGCCCTCGGGCGCGGAGCGCAGGTAGTGGTGCAGGTCGCGGGTCAGGAAGGTGAACTCGTGTCCTCCCTCGCGCATGGCCCTCGGCAGCAGCCTGCTCATGGACCCGACCCAGCTCTCGACCATCAACAGATGAGCCACGACTTCCCCTTTTCACGGCGTGGTTGAGGTGCGAAACGGTCATGGAGCGGCGCCGGGCAGGGCGTCGCGCTCGCTTGACTCAGGGGACCTTATCGATAATCGTTTTCATTGTCATCTAGGGGGTCGTTGAAGATCCTTCACAACCGGATGCGCACCCGCGACGATGAACCCCTCCCCAGGAGAGGAAGGACGCGATGTCACAGGAGGAACGCGACGCCAGGCTGGGCCTCACGGGCTTGACCGGTGCGGAGCGAGCAGCACGGATACGCCTGCTCACGGAGCAGATCGAACGCGAGGCCACCGCGGCGAAGGCCGCGCTGAACGCACGGCGTGCGGGACACCACCCGCCGCAGGACGCCCCCTCGACCATCGACCCCTCGGCGACGGCCTGAAGCGCCCCCGCGGCACCGCCCCGCGGCACCGAACGCCCCGGCCGCCGAGCTCGCGCCGACTCGCCCGAACCGACCGACTCGACCAGGACCCGACCTTCGGTCGGTAGCCTCCGGGTACATTCCGCGTCGGCCGGTCCGTGGTGGCGCCGAGGTCGAGCTGGGAGGCGGGCACGGTGAGCTGTCGTTGCGGCGGGGGCGGGAGCGCGCGGGTTCGCGGGCGGCGGTGCACGCCCGCCGGGACCGGAACGCTCCTGGAGGAGCGGCCCGCCACGGGTGGCTCCGCCGCGGAGCCGGAATCGTGAACGGTGGCTTCGGCGAGGTCTTCCGTGCGCTGCGCGTGCGGGACTTCCGGTTGTTCGTGCTCGGCCAGATCGTGTCGGTGGCCGGCACGTGGATGATGGTCGTCGCGCAGGACTGGCTCGTCCTCGGCCTGACCGGCGGGTCGGCGAGCGCCCTGGGTACGGTGACGGCGCTGCAGTTCGCACCCCTGCTGCTGCTCACGCTGTACGGAGGGCGGCTCGCGGACCGCTACGACAAACGGGCCCTGCTGACGGTCGCGAACGTGGTGTCGTGCGCGCTCGCCCTGATGCTCGCGGTGCTGGTCCTCGCGGGCGGGGTCCGCCTCTGGCACGTGTACGTGTTCGCGTGCGCCCTGGGCGTGGTGAATTCGGTCGAGGTGCCGGCGCGGATGGCCTTCGTCGGCGAGCTCGTGGGATCGGAGCTGCTGCCCAACGCCTCGGCGCTCAGCGCCGCGTACTTCAATGTCGCCCGGGTCGTCGGCCCGGCGCTCTCGGGGCTGTTCATCTCGGTGGCCGGTGTCGGCTGGGTGATGCTGGTGAACGCGGCCAGCTACGCGGCCACCGTCGTCGCGCTGCGCCTGATGCGGGGCGGCGCCGGGCGGGCGCGGCAGCGCGGCGACCGGGTGCGGGTGGTGGACGGACTGAAGGCGGCGGGCCGGTTCGATCTGGTGGTGCCGCTGGTGCTGGTCGCGGTGGTGGGCCTGTTCGGTCTGAACTTCCAGTTGACCCTGCCGCTCCTGGCGGCGCAGGTGCACCACGCCGGTGCCTCGACGTTCGGCGTGGTGACCGCCGTGTTCGCGGCGGGATCACTGCTCGCGGCGATGATGACGACCGTGCGGCGGGGCCGCCCGTCGGCCCGGCTCGTGGCGGGGGCCGCCGTCGGCTTCGGCGTGCTGGAGGCCGCCGTGGGCGTGGTGTCGTCCTACGGACCCTCGATGGCGCTGCTCTTCCTCACCGGTGGGGCGTCGATCTACTTCGCGCAGGCCGCCAACCACCGGGTCCAGCTCGGCGTCCCGCCCGAGCTGCGCGGCCGGGTCCTGGCCCTGTACACGCTGATCCTCCAGGGATCGACGCCGCTCGGCGCACTGCTCGTGGGATGGCTCGCCGACCGCTGGGGGGTCCGCTGGGGATTCGTCGCCGGCGGCCTGGTGTCACTGGCCGCGGGGCTCGTGGCGATCGCCGTGGAGCGGCGCGACAGGACGGCGACCGCACCGGCCGACTCCGTGGCGCCGGAGCCGTCCGGAGAGCGCGCGCGGCCCTGACGGAGCCGCGTCAGGTGACGGTGGGCCAGGACCGCAGCAGGGTGGCGATCCTCCCGGCCGTGCAGGCGGGGCTGAGGAGCAGGTCCTTCAGGGCCAGGACGTCCTGGCGGGCCGGTTTGACGCGGATCCCGGCGGCTTCGAGGTACATGACCCCGGTCGCGGCGGCGACGGCGAGGTTGGAGCGCTCCAGCCAGCGGCACCGGGCGAGGGTGTGCACCAGGGCGGCGGCTTTGGCGTAGGGCCCTTCGTATATGGGGTGCTCGAACAGTTCGGCGCGATGGCGTGCGACAGCCGAGACCGGGACGCCGTAGTCGTCGGGAGACGGGTCGTTCGCCCCGGCGATCTCGGCGACCTGCAGGATCCAGGGAACGTCGATGTGCAGTTCCATCAGGCCGCGCGCTCTCCCCCGGGCATCGGCTCGCCGTGTTCGGCCTCGTCGAAGACCCCCTGGTGTTCGGCGAGGAAGCGGGCGGCCGCGTCCACCGCTCGGGCGCGCAGGCCGCTGGCGTCGTCCTGCACCAGCCGCGCCAGGTAGTCCCCGACGCTCAGCCCCAGGTCGGCCGCCCGCTTCCGCGCGAGCTCCGCGACATCCTCGTCCACGCGCGCACCCAGCTGTGTCTTCGCCATACCCCGCATGGTAACAGTCGTTACCACATGGGTACAGGCTTCGGTGGCACACCGCGCCCCGGGTCGGCGCAGGGGGCTGCGGGGTGCGGTGCGGAGTGGGGAGCGCGAGGTCAGGTCGCGGCCGCGTCGTCCAGGCAGGACAGCAGGAACTCCTTGATCTCGGTGGCGTGGAAGCGGTCGCGGGCGCGGGTGGGGCGGGAGCAGAGCAGGACGGGGCCGTCGGCGGGGTCGTCCGGCAGGCGGCCGTGGCTGCCCTTGACGCAGGAGGGGTCGGTGGGCACGACGGAGACGGCGGTCCGGATGCCGAGCTTCACCTTGGCCAGGGTCAGGGCGGCCTTGGCCATGACCATGGGGTCGGCGGGGTCGAAGAAGAGCTCGGCAGGGTCGTAGCCGGGTTTGCGGTGGATCTCCACCCCGCGGGCGAAGTCCGGGGCCCGCTCGTCGTCGAGCCAGTAGTAGTAGGTGAACCAGCTGTCGGCGGAGGCGAGCGCGACGAGCTCGCCGGCGCGGGGGTGGCCCAGCCCGGCCTTCAGCTGCTCGTCCTCGTCGAGGACCTGCTCGACGCCCTCGGTGGCGAGCAGCAGGTCCCGCACCCGGGGCAGGTCCGCGGGGTCGGCGACGTACACGTGGGCGATCTGGTGGTCGGGGGTCGCGAAGGCGCGGGAGGTCCAGGGGTCGAGGTACTCCATGCCCTGCTGGGTGTACACGTTCAGGAGGCCCTCGCGGCGCAGGGCGCGGTTGATGTCGACGGGGCGCCGCACCTCGGTGATGCCGTACTCGCTCAGGGCCACCACGGTGCTTCCGCGCGCGGCCAGGGCGGCGAGGAGGGGGGCCAGGGCGTCGTCGAGTTCGCGTGCGGCGGTGCGCGCCTGCGGGGAGTTCGGGCCGTGTCGCTGGAGGTCGTAGTCGAGGTGGGGGACGTACACGAGGGTGAGGTCCGGATCGTGGTCGGCGAGGACGCGCCGGGTGGCGTCGATGATCCACCGGGAGGAGGCGATGCCGGCCTTGGGGCCCCAGTAGTCGAAGAGGGGGAAGGGTCCGAGCTCGGCGGTGAGGGAGTCGCGCAGTTCGGCCGGGACGGTGTAGCAGTCGGGGGACTTGCGTCCGTCGTAGTGGTAGACGGGCCGCGGGGTGACGGTGATGTCGACGTCGGCCCCCATGGCGTACCACCAGCAGATGTTGGCGACCTTGAGGCCGGGGCGGGTGCGGCGGGCCGTCTGCCAGACCTTCTCGCCCCGGACGAGGGCGTGGTGCTGCCGCCAGAAGGCGACTTCGCCCATGTCGCGGTCGTACCAGCCGTTTCCGACGATGCCGTGGTCGGTGGGGAGGGTGCCGGTCAGGAAGGTGGACTGGACCGAGCAGGTGACCGCGGGGAGGACCGTGTCCAGTCCCGCGGTGAAGCCCTGGGCGGCGGCGGACCGCAGGTGGGGCATGTCGGCGAGGGCCCGCGGCGTGAGACCCACGATGTTCAGGACGACGACGCTCATCGGGCGCTCCTGTCGGGTTGGGCGGCGTGCTCCCGCTCGGGCCGTCCCACCCCGGGACGGGAGAGCCCGAGGTCGAGCAACTCGCTTCGTGTCCAGGCGAGTTCGGCGGCGATGCCCGCGGCGAGACCGTCGGTGTCCTGGGGCGGTTCGGGCAGCACCGACCAGGTGTACGTCTCGGTCTCGAGGTGCCGTGTGACGGGGTGGTCGGTGCGGAGCAGCGCGGACAGCGCGCTCCGCAGGACGGGCCGGGTCGATGTCAGCGGGGGCGCCGGGTCGGCGTGGACGGGGATGTGGAAGTGGGTGCGCCAGGGGTTGCCGGTGGGGAGGGCCGTCGGTCCGGTGAGTGCTTCCGGCACGTCGTCCGTGCCGGTGGCGGGCGGCCCCTGCCGGCGTGTCTGGTGGAGGAAGCGGGGTTCGGCGAAGGCCGCGAGGGCGGCGCGCGTGGCGTCGTCCGCCGGGTCGTCCGCGTGCAGGGCGCAGGAGATCTGCGCCTTGAGCACGGGGATCCCGGCGCGGGCCAGCCGGTCGAGGGCTTCCCGCGGTGTCTCGAAGGCCACGGCGAGGTGGCAGATGTCCAGGCAGAGGCCGAAGTGGCGGGGGTCGAGGTCCGACAGGTACCGCACCGCGTCCGCGGTGGTCTCGACGAGGCAGCCCGGTTCCGGCTCGAAGGCGATCCGGACGGTCCGGCCGGTCCGCCGGCGCAGCTCGGCGAGTTCGTAGCCGAGGAGCCGGATCTGCCGGCCCACCCGGCGGAGGTGGTGCGGTTGCCAGTCGGCGCGCCATCCGAAGGGGAGGGTGGAGATCGTGCCCTCCCCCACGTCGTCGGGGAGCAGGCCGGCGAGCACGTGTGCCAGGTTCGCGGTGTAGCGGCGCCGTTCCGGGGACGTCCAGTCCGGGCGGTAGACGGCGTGCTTGACGACGGGTCGGTGGAAGCCCTCGTACGGGAAGCCGTTGAGGGTGACGACCTCCAGGCCGCGTGCGGTGAGTTCGCGCCGCAGTCCGAGCGTCAGGCCGGGGTCGGCGGCCAGGGCGGCCGCCACCTGGTGGGCGAGCCAGAGGCCGATGCCCAGGACGGGTTCGTCGAGGCGCTCGCGTACGGGCAGGGCGTAGGAGTCGAGTTGGGCGAGGATGCCGTCCAGGTCCTCGGCCGGATGGACGTTGGTGCAGTAGCCGAGGTGGACGAGCTCGCCGCCGGGATGGCGCAGGCGCATCAGCTGCCGCCCCTGCGGATCGAGTTCCCGGCGAACAGGTCTTCCTCCGCGGGGCGTTCGGCGTCGTCCAGGACGAGCCGGCCGCTCTGGCCGTAGAACTCGACCGGATTGCGCCACAGGACCTGGTCCACGTCGTCCTCGGTGAAGCCGGCGGCGAGCATGGCGAGGGCGGTCGCGTGGGTGCGCAGCGGGTCGCTGTGGCCCCAGTCTGCCGCCGAGTTGACCAGGACGCGGCGGGTGCCGTGCTCCTTGAGGAGGGCGACCATGCGGTCCGGGTCCATCTTGGTGTCGGGGTAGACGGAGAAGCCCATCCAGCATCCGGACGCGGCGACGAGCGGCGCGGTGACCTCGTTGAGGTGGTCGACCGCGACGAGGGCGGGGTCGATGCCGTCGGCGCGGACGAGGTCCAGCGTGCGGGCGGTGCCGACGGCCTTGTCGCGGTGCGGGGTGTGCACGAGGGCGGGCAGGCCGTGTTCGCGGGCGAGGGCGAGCTGCCGGGTGAAGGCGTGCTCCTCCGCGTCGGTCATCGCGTCGAAGCCGATCTCCCCGACGGCGACGACGTTGTCCTTGACGAGGTATCTCGGCAGGTCGTCGAGGACCGGCAGGCAGCGGGGGTCGTTGGCCTCCTTGGGGTTGAGCGCGAGGGCGCAGTAGTGCCGGATGCCGTACTGGGCGGCGCGGTAGGGCTCCCAGCCGAGGAGGGCGTCGAAGTAGTCGCGGAAGCTGCCGGGAGAGGTGCGCGGCTGGCCGAGCCAGAACGCGGGTTCGACGAGGGCCCGGACGCCGGCGGCATGCATGGCGCGGTAGTCGTCGGTGGTGCGGGAGGTCATGTGGATGTGGGGGTCAAAGATGCGCATGTCGCTCTTCCGTGTCGTGGAGGTCGAGCTGGGTCAGCAGGTCGTCGGGGACGGGTCGGCCGGCGGCGAGCCGCTCGGCGGCGAAGGCGTGGAACATGCGGACGAGTTCGGGGTCCGTCCGCCTCGCGAGACCCGCGACGGCGTCCAGCGGAACGCCCATGAAGACGCACTTCAGGACGGCCTGCCGCCAGGCGGGCTGATCGAGGTGCCGGGCGGTGTACGGGCCGACGGCGGCCGTGACGATGCGGACGTCGTTGGTCCGCAGGGCGTCGGCGATCAGGGGCAGCGCCGCGGCGCCGACCGCTCCGTCCCGGTCGAGGAGCGGCAGGGCGCGCAGCACGGCGAGGCGCTCGGCCGTGTCCCCCCGCCCGTACAGCTCCTCCAGCGCCGCCGCCCGCTCCGGCGCGGAGCCGGGCAGGGCCTGCAGCAGCTGGGCGCGGACGGCCTGCCCCGCGTCGGCGCCCGCGTGGCGGGCCGCGAGGGGGAACAGCGTGCTCAGGGCGGTCGGATCGGCCTTCACGCGCTGGATCGCCTCTGTCGTCCAGGGCCGCGCGGAGGCGGCTCGGAGGGCGTCGAGCGACCGGGCGGCGGTCGCCGGGCCGCTGTGTCCGTGGCGGGGCAGCTCGACGGACACCAGGCCCCGGTAGCCGGCCTCGGCCAGCGCGGCCAGGACGGGAGGGAAGTCGATCTCGCCCTCGCCGAACTCCAGGTGCTCGTGGACGCCGCGGCGCATGTCCTCGATCTGGACGTTGACCAGCCAGGGCGCCGCCCGCCGTACGCACTCGTCCGGCGGGAAGGGTTCCAGGCACTGGCAGTGCCCGATGTCGAGGGTCAGGCCGAAGGCCTCCGGGTTCCCGAGGGCGTGGCGCAGGCGCTCGTAGCCGTCCAGGTCCGCGACCAGCATGCCCGGCTCCGGTTCGAATCCGAGCCGGACGCCGACGAGTCCGGCGGTCTCGACGACCGTGGCGCATCCCTCCTGGAGGTGCTTGAAGGCCTCGTCGTGGTTCATGCCGGGTTCGGGCACGCCGCTCCAGAAGGAGACCGCCTCGGCCTCCAGGTCGGCGGCGATCCCGACGGCCCGCCGCAGGAAGCCGAGCCGGCGCGCGCGTCCCTCCGGTTCGCTGTCGAGCAGGGTGGGGGCGTGCTTGCGCCAGGGGTCGAGGACGTAGCGGCCGCCGGTCTCCACCACGACGCCGAGGCCGAGGGCGGTCAGCCTGCGCCTGGTCCTGGCGAGCCGACGGCTCAGGCCCGCGCTGTACGGGTCGAGGTGGCCGCGGTCCAGGGTGAGGGCCACTCCGCTGTATCCCAGACCGGCGATCACCTCCAGTGCCTCGTCGAGACGGTGGTCGCCCAGCCCGTTGGTGCCGTAGCCGAAGCGCAGTGCGGTCATGTCGGGGACACCTTCCGGGACAGTCTCTTGGCCAGCGGGTAGGCGGCGAGGAGCGGGAGCGCGGCGCGGACGGAGCCGCCGCGCACGGCCAGGGCCGCCTGCAGCGGGATCATGGCGTGGATCCCGGCGCCCACCACGCGCCGCAGGCGGGTGGCGTCGGGGCGGACGGTCGCGGTCAGCTGGGCGGAGCCGGCCGCGAGGACGTAGCCGCCGAGGAGCGCGGTCGACGTGGCCCGGTGGGCGCGCCGGGCGGTCGCCGGCGTCAGCGCGGCGGCGAGCAGGCCGACCGTGGCGGTGGCCGCGAGCGCGGCGGCCGGCAGGGAGGCGCCGGCGCCGAGGGTCTCCTTGCGGCTCACCGCCGTGACCGCGTACGTGTGCCCGGCGAGGAGGGCCGCCGGGGCGAGGGCGTGCCGCGCCCCCCGGGCTCCCGCGCCCATCAGGACGTCGAGGCCCCGTGCGGCGGCCATCGCGGCGGGCCCGTACGGCGTGTTCTTCAGGGACAGGTCGTAGGCCCAGACGGTGGCCGCCAGGGGGACGGCGACGGCCAGGCTGTCCCGGCCGTCGGCCGCCGCGGCGGCGAGACCCGCGCCGGTGAGCGCGGTGGCGGTGGCGAGGGCGGCGCGGGGGCTGATCCGGCCGGAGGGCACGGGGCGGTGCGGGCGTTCCTCGGCGTCCACCTCCCGGTCCGCGTAGTCGTTGAGCGCCATGCCCGCCCAGTACAGGCAGGTGGAGGCGAGCGCCAGCCGCGCCCGCCGTCCCGCGGTGACGGGCCGGCCGCTCGCCGCGGCACCCGCGAGGGTGTCGCCGAGCACGGTGAGCGCTGCCGGGGCCCGCACGAGCTCCAGCGCGGTCCGGGCCCTGGTCACGAGCGCGGCGCCGGTCCTGGCGCCGGCGGCGGTCCCCGTCATCGCCCGTCTCCCGCGTACCAGGTCCGGAGTGCCTCGAACTGGGTGACCAGGCGGTGCTCGGCCGGTGAACCGTTCGCGCGGACGGGGTCCTTGAAGAAGAAGGAGAGCTGTTCCTGCGGCCCGGTGGCGCCGGTGTCGCGGGCGCGGGCCAGGAAGCGGGCCAGGTCGAGGACGAGGGGCGCGGCGAGTGCCGAGTCGACGCCCTGCCAGGTGAACTGGAGGCTCATGGGCGTGCCGAGGAACCCTTCGAACGCGATGTGGTCCCACGCCGTCTTCACCTCGCCCATGCTCGGCACGTAGTCGATGTGGGTCAGGCCTTCCACCCGGTCGCCGAGGAGGGCCGTCAGGCCGCTGCGCTTGGAGGTGTTCTTGCTGAGCGCGGCCTCGGGGTCGGCGAGGGTCGCTCCGTCCCCGCCGCCGAGCAGGTTGGTGCCCGACCAGGACCGCACGCGCAGTCCGCGGTGGGCGAACATCGGCCCGAGGGCCGTACGCACCAGGGTCTCGCCGGTCTTCCCGTCGCTGCCCGCGTAGGGCAGCCCGCGCAGCTCGGCGAGTTCCCGCAGGGCGGGGACGCGGATGCCGGGCGAGGGGGTGAAGTCCACGTATCCGCAGTCGGCGCGCAGGGCCGCGTACGCGTACAGCGAGCTGGCGGGGAGGACGTCCGGGGCCTGCGCCAGGGCCGCTTCGAGGGCGGGGAGGCTGTCGTGGGCGGGGTGGACGACCGCCGGCGGCTCGGTGGAGGAGACGTTGACGACCACGACCTGGTCGAGCCCGTGGCGGTCGCGGAACGAGGCGATGTCCCCGGTCAGCGCCTCGGCCGCGGCCCGCTGGGGTCGGTCCGGGGCGGTACGGGCTCCGGGGCGGATCTCCCGGTCGGCGGCTCGGAGCGCCGCCTCGACGCCGTGGAGGAGGGACGGCGGGAACACTCCGGCGGCGGCGAGCTGCTCGGCGCGCTTGGGCAGGGGCGTGTCGGTCACGTCGTGGCCGCCGAAGACCAGCCCGTCGACCGGCGGCAGTCCGGCGTCCGCGAAGTCGTCCAGTTCGGCGACCATGCCGACGGGCGGGACCAGTCCCGCTCCGACCGCGGCGGCGCCGACGACGGCCGTCGTCGCCACCGAACCGCGGGCACCGACGAACCAGACGCCGGTCCGGCCGTTCTCACACGTGGGGGTGTCACTCATGTCCGGTTCCTCGCTTCCGGGCCGGGGTGGCGAACGCGGCGTCGAAGGACGCGGTGGAGGGCCTCGTCTCGGCGAGGCGGCGGATGAACCCGACGGCTTCGGCGGCGCCGTCCAGGCGGTCCATCCCGGCGTCCTCCCATTCGATGGACACCGGGCCCTCGTAGCCGATGGCGTTGAGCGCCCGGAAGCAGTCCTCCCAGGGCACGTCCCCCCGCCCCGTCGAGACGAAGTCCCAGCCCCGGCGCGGGTCGCCCCAGGGCAGGTGGGAGGAGAGGCGGCCGCGACGGCCGTCACCGACGCGGACGCGGGTGTCCTTGCAGTCCACGTGGTAGATCCGGTCCGCGAAGTCCAGGATGAAGTCGGCGGGGTCGATGTCCTGCCAGACCATGTGGGACGGATCCCAGTTCAGGCCGAAGGAGGGCCGGTGCCCGATGGCGTCGAGGGTCTTCCGGGTGGTCCAGTAGTCGTAGGCGATCTCGCTCGGGTGGACTTCGAGCGCGAACCGGACCCCCTGCTCCTCGAAGACGTCGAGGATGGGGTTCCACCGGTCGGCGAAGTCGCGGTAGCCGGCTTCGGTCATGCCGGGGGTCGCGGGCGGGAACATCGCGACGGTGTGCCAGATCGCGGAGCCGGTGAACCCGACGACGGTGTCGACCCCGAGGAGCGCCGCGGCCCTCGCGGTGGCCGCCATCTCGCGCGCGGCGTTGCGGCGCACCGTCTCCGGGTCATCCGACCACAGGCGGGCCGGCAGGATGGCCCGGTGGCGCTCGTCGATGGGGTCGTCGCAGACGGCCTGGCCGACGAGGTGGTTGGAGATCGCCCACACCCCCAGTCCGTGCCGGTCGAGGACCTCTCTTTTCCGGCGTACGTAGTCGGGGTCGTCGAGTGCGCGGTCGACTTCGAAGTGGTCGCCCCAGCAGGCGATTTCGAGGCCGTCGTAGCCCCATTGCGCGGCGAGCCGGCAGACCTCCTCGAAGGGCAGGTCGGCCCACTGCCCGGTGAAGAGGGTGATCGGACGTGTCATGGCGGGTCCACCTCTGATGGCGAGTGCGAGTGCGGGGGGTGTGGTGGGGCGGGAGGGACGGGTCCCCCGCCCCACCGGGGCCCGGTGCCCGCCCGCGGTCAGGTGCGGGCGGACACCGGGTGCTTGCGGGAGGCTCAGCCGACCTGGCCGAACCTCCACTTCTGGCTGGCCGCGGTCGTGGAGCAGGTCGACTGGACCAACTGGACGTCGTCCGCGGTGGAGGCCTGCGGGATGTTCAGGCACTTGTTGCTGAGGACCGAGACGATCCGGTAGTAGCCCAGGCCGGCCGACACGAGCTTCCACTTCTGGTCCGACGCACCGGCGACGCACGTCCACTGCTGGACGTTGGCGGCGGTCTTCGACGCCAGGTCCAGGCACTTGTTGCTGTGCTGCGCGGTGAGGGTGTAGGCGCCGTTACCCGCGTCGGTCAGCTGCCACTGCTGGTTGGTGCCGCCGTTCGCGGTCCACTGGATGACGGCCGCGCCGTCGGCGGTCGACCCGTTCCGCACGTCCACGCGCTTGGCGCTGTGGGCGCTCGTCACGGTGTACTTGTTGCCGCTCTGCGGAGGGGTCCAGCCCGTCCCCGGGGCGTTGAAGGTCATCGCGTCCAGGTCGAAGGAGTCCGCGGTCGGGGCCTTGAAGACCGCGTACACCGTCTGGGTGCCGCTGGGTGCGGTGACCGCGACGGGGTCGAGGTTGACGTAGTTGTCCCATCCGCCGGTGGACGGGACGGGGCTGGTGGCGAGGAGGGTACCGGTCGGCGAGCCGGACCGGAGTTCTATGGAGCCGCCCGTGTTGGAGGGGGCCGAGACCCGGAAGGTGACGGACTCGACTCCGGTCAGGTTCAGGGGCTTGAACGAGATCCAGTCGTCGTTGGAGATGTCGCCGATGCGCTTGCCGTTCTCGGCGCCGCCCTGATCGACGACCCGGATCCCGGACTGGCCGGTGTAGTACTCGGCCTGCTTGTGGCGGGGCTGGAGTACTACCGTGGTGCCGCCCTTCAGTCCGGCGTTGTCGGTGTATTCGGCCGACAGGACCAGGGAGGTGTTGGCGGTGGCGTCGTGGCCTGAGGAACCCGTGGGGATGGTGCCGGAGCAGCCGGTGAGCTGGCCGGTGTCGTGGCTGTGGCTGTCGTGGCCGAGCGCCACGGTCACCCTGACCCTGGAGCAGTCGACGGCGCCGTCCTCCGGGTCGACCACGTTGACCTGGTAGGGGATGCTGTCGCCGAACTCCATGACCCGGCCGTTGGCGGGGTTGGTGAAGGTGACCGCGGGGCGGGTGTTGCCGACGATGATCGGCACGCTCACGGTGCCCGTCTTGCCGCCGCCGTCGGTGACCGTCAGCTTGGCCGAGTAGGTGCCGTTGGCGGTGTAGGTGTGCGAGGGGCTCGGGCCGGTGCCCGTCGAGCCGTCGCCGAAGTCCCACGTGTAGGTGAGCACGTCGCCGGCGTCCGGGTCGGACGAGCCGTCCGAGGAGAAGGTCACCGGCAGCGGAGCCTGGCCGGAGTCGGGGGTGGCCGTCGCCTTGGCCAGCGGGGTGCGGTTGCCGGCGACGTAGTCGATCCGGTAGATGCCGTCGTCGGTGTTGGTGTGCCCGAAGCCGAGGCCCCATTCGGCGACGTACATCGCGCCGTCCGGGCCGAACTTCATGTCGATCGGCGCGCGCAGACCGAGGTCGGCGACGAAGGGGTTGATCTTCAGGAGGTCGCCCGCCGCGTCGAGGCGGAACTCCTTGATGAAGTTGCGGCTCCACTCGTAGAAGAACGGCGTCTTGTCGTAGTACTTCGGGAACTTGCGCTCGGAGGTGCTGGCCGCGTCGTAGTGGTAGAACGGGCCGCTCATCGGGGCCGCGCCGCCGCCGGCGTCGATCTCGGGGAACTCCGAGGGGGGCTCGTAGAAGTCGTACCAGACCGTCGAGGCCTTGGCGGCCGGGAGGTTGGTCAGGCCGGTGTTGTTCGGCGAGTTGTTGACCGGCGCCGCGCAGTTGAACTTCGCGCCGGACACCCCGGTGGCGAAGTTGTAGTCGTTGAACGCGAGGTTCTCACCCACGCAGTACGGCCAGCCGTAGTTTCCCGGCTCCTTGATCAGGTTCCACTCGACGGTGCCCTCGGGGCCGCGGTTCGGGTCCACGTCCTTCGCGTCGGGCCCGTAGTCGGCGGCGGAGATCCAGCCGGTCTCCGGATCGACGGAGAAGCGGAAGGTGTTGCGGAAGCCCATCGCGTAGATCTCGGGCCGGGTCAGGGCGGTGCCGGGCGCGAACATGTTGCCGGCGGGGATGGTGTAGCCGCCGGCGGCCTCGGGGTGGATGCGCAGGATCTTGCCGCGCAGGTCGTTGGTGTTGGCGGACGTGCGCTGGGCGTCGAACTTCTCGCGGCCCGGCCGCTCGTCGATGGGCGTGCGGTCGTCGGATTCGAACGGGTTGGTGTCGTCGCCGACGCCGATGTAGAGGTTGCCGCCGGGTCCGAAGTGGAGGTAGCCGCCGGTGTGGCCGGGCTCGTGTGCGCCACGGTAGGCCGGGACCTCGATCACGGTCTGCGCGCTGGCCATGTCGAGCGTGTCGTCGGCGTTGACCGTGAACCGGGTGACCCGGTTGATCTCGGCGGTGCCGGCGGGCGAGTGGTTGATGTAGATCCACCGGTTGGTGGCGAAGTTCGGGTCCAGGGCCAGGCCGATGCCGCCGTCCTCGCCATCGTTGTAGACGTTCAGCACGCCGGCGACGTGCGTCTCGGGCGCCTCGTCGTGGGTGTGGATCACGTTCACCGTGCCGGCGCGCGAGATGTAGAACACCTTGCCGTCGGGGGCCACGTCGAGCTGCATGGGCTGGTCGGGGGCGCCGTCCAGCGTCACCTTCTGGTAGCGCTGGGAGACGGTGCCGCCGCAGTCGCCTTCCGCGGCGCCCGCCGCCCACTTGAGGCCGCCCAGGAGGTGCTGGCGGAACAGCGGCTCCGAGTAGGAGGACGTCTCGTGGCCCATGGCGGTGGCCCAGACCTTGCCGCCCTCGGCGTTGCGGCACCAGGAGATCGGGTGGTCGGCACCCATCTTGGCGCCGCCGGCGTCGTAGGTGGTCTCGTCCGCCGTGACCAGGACGTGCACGTCACCGCGCGCGTTCTTGTCGAAGTTGTACCACTCCTCGACCCGCTGCCAGCGGTCCGGAAGGCCGACGGTGGACGGGTGCACCTTGTCGGCCACCTTGGCCGTGCCCTGCACGATGCTGGAGTGCGCGGTCATGTGCGCGCCGGCCATGACGACCTCGTCCCACCAGGGGAACTCGGTCTCGATGTTCATGTCCGTGGCGTTGTGCAGCGCCACGATGCCGTGGCCGCCGCGCACGAATTCCTGGGCGGCGGCGCGCTGGGCGGCGGTGTCCCAGACCATGCCCGAGGACTGGACCATGACCACGGCGTCGTAGGTGCTGAGGCCGGTGGTGCTGAAGACGTTCGCGTCGTCGCTCTGGTCCACCTGGATGCCGTTGGCGGCGCCGAGCTCCTGGAAGGCCTGGATGGCCGCGTCCATGGAGGTGTGCCGGTAGGCGCCGGGCGCCGTCTTGGTGAAGAGGAGGACCTTGAACTCGGAGTCGGCCGTGTGTCCTTCGTGGGCGAGGACGGGTGCGGCCTGCAGGGTGGTGAGACCCAGCAGGGATACGGTGAGCGCGGCAAGGCCGCGCTTCACCCATGGTCGTGACATGGGGGTTCTCCTTGGGGATGGCGAAAAGGTGACGGAGAGAGGTCACATGGTGCGGAGGAACGCGAGTCCGCTCGTGGCCAGTTCGTCCTGGCTCGCCGCGAGCGGGCGCCAGATGGACGCGGCCGTGGCGATGGTCGTGTTGTCCGGTGTGAAGGACTCGATGACCAGCGGGCCGGTGTAGTCGGCGTCCTCGACCGCCGCGGCGAACGCGGTCCAGTCGAAGTGGTCGGCGCCGGGGGCGCCTCGGTCCGTGCCGCACACCTGGATGAGGGCGATCCGGGAACCCGCGTCGCGGATCGCCTGGGCGGGGCTCCTTTCCTCGATGTTCAGGTGGTACGTGTCGAGTGCGAGGCCGCACTCGTCGGGGAGGGCGTCGAGGGCCTGCTCGACGGTGTTGAGCAGGCTGGTCTCGTAGCGGTTGAGCGGTTCGACGCCGAGGCGCACCCCGCGCTCCCCCGCGTACGCCACGACGGGCTTGAGGTTCTCGCGCAGTTCGGCGAGGACCGAGCGCCGCTCCTCCGCGTCCAGTGACCAGGTACGCCCCACGGAGGCGTAGGCGGGGCCGCAGATCGTCGGCGAGCCGACGGCCGCGGCGACGTCCACGCAGTGCCGCAGGTAGTCCTGGGTGTCGCGGACGGTCTCGGGCGGGGCTGCGACCAGTTCCCGGCCGGGGGGCATGACGAGGACGACGGAGGCGCCCAGTCCGTGCCGGTGCAGGAGTTCGGCGGTGAGGTCGGGGGACCAGTCGCCCGGGTGCTCGACCGGGAGCTCGACCGTGTCGAATCCCCAGTCGGCGATCCGGGGGACGAGCCAGGCGAGCGAGGCGTCGGTCGACGGCGAGTCCCAGACCCAGGTGTTGACGCCTATCGCGGGCATCTACTTGCCGCCCCACTTCTGCGGGTAGCCGTCCATCTTCTCGCAGCCGCAGAGGGCGTAGTGCAGCGGCGGCATGCCGGGCTTGAGGTAGGTGTCCAGGTTCTCCTCGGTGATGGCGGGCTGGGGCAGGTTCCAGACCTTCGGCACGCTCTCGCCCTTGAGGATCTTCAGCGCGGCGATGACCGGGGTGCGCCACTGGTAGGTCGGGTAGGTCGGGGCGATGGCCGTGAGCTTCGCGTCCTTCCACTTCTGCAGGAAGTCCTGCTGGTCCTCGCCGTTGAGGGGCGGGACGGGCAGGCCGGCGTCCTCGAAGGCCTCGACGGCGGCGACGGACGTGGCACCGGAGTCCAGCCAGAGGCCGTCGATCTTGCCGTGGCGCTGGATGTAGTTGGTGACGATGCTCTTGGTCTTGGCGGCGTCGCCGTCGGTGAACTCCACGCCGATGACGTCGAGTTCGCTCTTCTCGAAGGTCTTCTGGGCGGCGGACCAGCGGGTCTCCAGGACGTCGACGCCGGGCAGGATGCGCAGCGCGAGGATCTTTCCGCCGGGCTTGACCTTGCGGGTGAGGAACTCCGCGCCGTCGGCGCCGAAGGCGTAGCCGCCGATCGGCTTGATGAAGGTGACCGGGCAGTCCGTTCCGACGCCGCGGTCGAAGACGATGACCGGCACCTTCGGACAGGCGCCCTTGACCGCGGGGGTGAGGGTGGCGGTGGTGTTGGGCGAGACGATCAGCGCGTCACAGCCCTTGGCCGTGAGCTCGGCGATGTCGGAGATCTGCTTGTCGTCCTTGCCTTCGGCGTCCAGGACGGTGAAGTCGGCGATCTCCTTGTGCTGGGCGACCTCGGCCTGCATGGTCTTCCAGCCCACCTGGCGCCAGGGGTTGTTGGTGGCCGCGTTGGAGAAGCACAGGTGGTACGGGCCGGCCTTCTTGTACTTGGCCGTGTCCACCGGCTGCGGGTCGATGGCCTGCTCCCACGGCTTGTCCGCCGGGCCGGTGGGCTGCTTGGTCCGCATGGCGAGCTGGGCCTCGTAGTCGGCCTGCACGAAGAAGGAGGACTCGTCGGCCTTCTTCTTCTGTCCGTCCGCGCCCTTCCCGGCACCGGAAGCGCCGGAGGCGGGCCCGTCCGCGGGCAGGTCGCTGGAGCAGCCGGTGAGCGCTACGAGTGCGGCCACGGCGGCGGCGGCGAGAACACGTCTGTGGATGTGCGGCATGATGCTTCCTCTATGCGGTGGTGGATGCGGACTTGGCGCGCTGCGGGAACCGGACGGACCCGAGGGCTACGGCGAGGACGAGGATGAGTCCCTGCACGGTGAATTCGAGGGCTCCGGAGATCCCGTACAGGTTGAGCAGGGTGAAGAGGGCCTGGAGGGTGAAGGCGCCGGCGATGGCCGCCACGGCCGATCCGCGGCCGCCGCCGAGGGCGACACCGCCGAGGACGACCGCGGTGATCGCCTGGAACTCCAGTCCCTCGCCGACCTTGGCGGATACGCCGGCGAATCCGCCGAGCAGGACGGCGCAGACGGCGGCCGACAGGCCCGACAGGACGAAGGCCGTCGTCTTGACGCGCAGGACGCGCACGCCGGACAGGCGGGCCGCGACCGGGTTGTCGCCCGCGGCGACGAGGGTGCGTCCGAAGTCGGAGCGCATGAGGGCGACGACGGCCGCGACGGCGGCGACGAGGACCAGCACCGACCACGGCACCGGGCCCAGGCTGCCGCGGCCGAACTGCCGGAACTCCTCGGACAGTGCGCCGCGCGGGGAACCGCCGGTCCACAGGAACACGGCTCCGGACAGGATCAGGAGCATGCCCAGGGTGACGATGAAGGACGGCACCCTCAGCAGGGTGGTCACCAGCCCGTTGACGAGGCCGATGAGGGCTCCGAAGGCGAGCAGGAGCAGGACGACCGGCCAGGTGGCGCCGGGGTCTCCGTCGATGAGCCGGGCGGCGATGACGACTTCGGCGGTGACGAGCGACCCCACGGAGAGGTCGAACTCGCCGGACACGATGACGAAGTACTGGCCGGCGGCGAGGATGGCCAGCGGGGCGGCCCGTTTGACGAAGGCCAGGAAGCCCTCGGGTTCGAGGAAGAAGGGGTTGGCGATCGCGATCGCCACGAGCAGGACGGCCAGGACGCCGAGGATGGGCAGGTTGCGTCTCATCGCGCGAGCCTCCGGCGGGCGTAGATCGCCAGGGCGGCGACGAGGACGACGCCGCGCACCACGTCCTTGGCGAAGGAGTCGATCTCCAGCTGGTTGAAGACGCTGTCCAGGACGGCGAGGAGGAGGACGCCGCCGACGGTTCCCGCGACGCCGCCCTTGCCGCCCGCGAGGGCGGTGCCGCCGAGGACGACGGCCGCGATGGACTCCAGGTCGTACCCTCCGTCGGTGCCGACGGTGGGTGCGCCGGCGCCGAGCCGGGCGGCGAGGAGCAGTCCGGCAGCGCCCGCGGTCAGGGAGCAGAGGACGTGCGTGGCGACGATGACGCGGTCGGTCCGCACGCCGGAGAGCCGGGCCACCTCGGGGCCGCCGCCGACGGCGTAGATGCGGTAGCCGAGCGGGGTGCGGCGCAGCAGGAACCAGGCCGCCGCCGCGATGGCCAGCCAGAGGAGGGCCGAGACGGGCACGGGTCCGACGCGGTCGTAGCCGAGGTGCTGGAAGGACTCGGGCACCTTGCCGGCGGGGCCGTCGTAGCGGTATTCGAGGATGCCCTTGATGATGAGCGAGACGCCGAGCGTGGCGATGAAGGCGTGCACCTTCAGGGTGGTGATGGCGAAGCCGTTGACGAGTCCGGTCAGCGCGCTGACGGCGAGGACGGCGCCGATCGCGGGCAGCACGCCGTACTGGGCCATCGTCTCGGCGGCGACGAGGGAGCTCAGGCTCATCAGGAAGGCGACGGACAGGTCCAGCGAGCCGGCGAGGATCGCGAGGGTCTGGCCGACGGCGACGATGCCGAGGGCGGCGGAGCGCTGCTGGATCCCGACGATGTTGCTCTCGTCGAAGAACTGTCCCCCGTCGAAGGCGAACAGGGCCCATCCGAGGATGAGCATGACGCCCAGGGCCATGAAGACGGGCCTGGCGGGGCTGTCCGCGGCGAAGCCGCGCAGGGCGGGTCCTCTCGCGGGGAGGGCGGTTCCGAGCTGCTGGGTCATGATCCGGCCGCCAGGTGCATCACGGCTTCCTCCGAGGAGTCTGCGGGCAGGTGACCTGCGATGCGTCCGTCCCTCAGGACGACGATGCGGTCGCTCATGCCGATGAGTTCGGGGAGCTCGGAGGAGATCATGAGGACGGCCATGCCGTCCTCCGCGAGTTCCCGTACGAGCTCGTGGATGGCGGCCTTCGCGCCGACGTCGACGCCGCGGGTGGGTTCGTCGAACAGGAGGACGTTCGGGGCCACCGTCAGCCACTTGGCGAGGACGACCTTCTGCTGGTTCCCGCCGGAGAGGTACCGGACCTCCTTCTCGGGGCTCGGCGGGGCGAGGCGCACCCGCTTCAGGAGGTCGAGGACGCTCGTCCCGACGCGTCCGCCGCGGGCGCGGGCCACGAGGAGGGCGTTGTCGCGTACCGACTGGTGCAGGGCGAGGCCTTCGGACTTGCGGTCCTCGGTGACGAGGCCGATGCCCGCGGCGATGCCGTCCCGGACCGAGCCGGGGCGCTTCGGCGTCATCTCGCCGCGGGTGAAGGGCTCTGCGCCGAAGAGTGCTTTGGCGAGTTCGGTGCGGCCGGCGCCCTGCAGTCCGGCCAGGCCGACGATCTCCCCCGCCCGCAGTTCCAGGTCGATCCCGTCGAGGACGGCGTTGCCGCCGCCTCGTACCGAGAGCAGCACGTCCCCTGCGGGGCGCGTCGCGCGGGCCGGGTAGTACTCGGTGAGCTCGCGGCCGACCATCAGCCGGACGAGTCCGGCGGTGGTGAGCTCCTGGATCGGGAGGGTGGTGACCTTGGCACCGTCCTTGAGAACGGTGACGCGGTCGGCGAGTTCGAAGATCTCACGCAGTCGGTGCGAGATGTAGAGGACGGCGACGCCGCGCTCGCTGAGCCGGCGGACCAGCCGGTACAGCAGCTCGACCTCGCTCTCGGCCAGGGCGGCCGTCGGCTCGTCCATGACGACGATGCGGGCGTCGACCGAGAGCGCCTTGACGATCTCGACCACCTGCTGCTGGGCCACGGACAGGCGGCGCACGAGGTCGCGCGGGCCGAAGGAGGCCTCGCCGAGCTCGTCGAGGAGCGCGGCGGTGGCCGTCTCCATCGCGGCCCTGTCGACGAGTCCGAGCCGCTTCGGCTCACGGCCGAGGAAGACGTTCTCGGCGACGGTCCGCTCGGGGAGGAGGGTGAGCTCCTGGTAGATGATCGCGACGCCGGCGCGCTGGGCGTCGGTGGGGTGCTTGAAGGAGACGGTGCGGCCGTCGAGGGCGATCGTCCCCTCGTCGGGGGTGTGGACGCCGGCGAGGATCTTCATCAGCGTCGACTTCCCGGCGCCGTTCTCGCCGATGAGGGCATGCACCTCGCCGCGCTCCACGTCGAGGTCGACGTCCGTCAGGACCCGGGCACCGGGGAAGCTCTTGCCGATGCCGGTCATGGTCAGCACGCGACCCACCCCCCGTCCCGCGCGGACCGGAGTGCGGCGTCCGTGAGCCGGGCGGCGCGGGCGCCGTCCTCGAAGGTGGGGAGCCCTTCGCGGTCGTCCCCCTGGAGTGCGGCGTAGGCGTCCGCGACGAAGGCGTCGAAGCAGTCGTGGAAGCCCTGCGGGTGTCCGGCGGGCAGCGGTGAGTAGCGTCGGGCGGCCTCGGACAGGCTCAGCGGGTCGCGGACGAGGGCCTCGGAGCCGCTCCGGCCGCCGAGCCACAGCCGCTCGGGGTTCTCCTGGTCGAAGGCGAGGCTTCCGGAGGCGGCGGAGATCTCCAGGAAGAGGCGGTTCTTGCGGCCGGCGGCGACCTGGCTGACGGCCACCGAGCCGAGGGCTCCGGAGGCGGTGGCGAACTGCACGGTGGCGAGGTCTTCGGTGAGGACCGGTCCGCCGCCCATGCGCTCCGGCACGACCACGGAGGTCTGCGCGCAGAGCTTGGCGATCCGGTCCCCCGTCACGAACTCGACGAGGTCGAACCAGTGCGAGCCGATGTCGCCGATCGTGCGGCCGGGGCCGCCCTGCTTGGGGTCCACCCGCCAGTTGTCGTCGGTCGATTCCAGCAGCCAGTCCTGGAGGTAGCTGCCCTGGATGAGGCTGACGCGCCCGAGTGCGGTCAGCCGCTCCCTGGCCTCCCTGACCATCGGATGGAATCGGTAGACGAAGGGGACGGCGGCCAACACCCCGGTCTCCTTGGCCCGTTCGGCCATCATCCGGGCGGTGGGGGCCTCGGTTGCGAGCGGCTTCTCGCAGATCACGGCCAGGCCCGCGTCCATCGCTTCGAGGGCGATGGGGGCGTGCAGGTGGTTGGGGGTGCAGACGTGCAGGACGTCGATCAGGCCGGAAGTGATCAGTTCCGTGACCGACTCGAAGGCCTTCTCGGCACCGAGCGCCTCGGCGCCCTCCGTGGCGTTCGCCAGGTCCGCTCCCGCGACGCCCACCAAGCGGGCGCCTGCCTGTCGCGCGGCTCGGGCGTGGATCCGGCCGATGAAGCCAGTTCCGACGATCCCCACCCTGACTTCCGCCGATTGTCGTCGTATATCGAGCATGTTTCGGATCCTAGAGATGACTTATTACGGACGTCAACCATAAGTACGCCGAGAGTTATGATTAGTGGAGTTCGATCAGCCGCAGCACCGACATGGATGGAGACGGGGAGTTGACCACCGAACCGGCAGGCGCCGGCGCCCTACTGGCGATCCTGCGCGACGGCCGCGCCCGCACCCGCACCGAATTGGTGCAGCTCACCGGCCTCGCCCGGTCGACCGTGACCCAGCGCCTCGACGCACTGGCGGACCAGCAGTGGATCCGGCCGACGGACGACGCGATCTTCTCCGGCGGCAGGCCCGCCGTGGCCTTCTCCTTCAACTCCGAGGCACGGACGGTCCTCTCCGCCGACCTCGGAGCCACGCACGCACGGATCGCCGTCACGGATCTGGCCACCCGCGTCCTCGCCGAACGCAGCCGCGACATCCGGATCACCGAGGGCCCGGAGCACGTCCTCGGCTGGCTCGTCGACGAGTTCACGGAACTGCTGGCCGAGGCCGGGCGCACGCTCTCGGACGTGTGCGGCGTCGGCATCGGCCTCCCCGGCCCCGTCGAGCACACGTCGGGCCGGCCCGTGAACCCCCCGATCATGCCCGGCTGGGACGGCTTCGACGTGCCGGGCTGGCTCGAACCCCGCCTCGGCGCCCCCGTCCTGGTCGACAACGACGTCAACATCATGGCCCTCGGCGAACACTGGGCCGCCAGTCCCGAGGTCGAACACCTCCTCTTCGTGAAGGTCGGCACCGGCATCGGCTGCGGGATCATCACGGAGCACCGCCTCCACCGCGGCGCCCAGGGCTCCGCCGGCGACATCGGCCACATCCGGGTGGCCGGGGCCGGCGAGGAGCCCTGCCGCTGCGGGAACACCGGCTGCCTCGAAGCGGTCGCCGGCGGCGCCGCCCTCGCCGCACGCCTCCGGGCCGCGGGCGCCGACGCCACGGACGGCCGGGACGTCGTCGCCCTGGTCCGCGCCGGGAACCCGGCCGCGATCCAGCTGATCCGCCAGGCGGGCCGGGACATCGGTGACGTCCTGGCCGCGCTGGTGAACTTCTTCAACCCCGGGGTCATCATCATCGGCGGCGACGTCTCGGATGCCGGGGAGCACCTGCTCGCCGGAGTCCGTGAGGTCATCTACAGCCGCTCCCTCCCGCTGGCCACCCAGCACCTGTCGATCCGGGGCCGCGAACTCGGCGACCGCGCCGGCGTCATCGGGGCCGCCGTCATGGTCATCGAGCACACCCTCAGCCCGGCGGCCGTCGACCAGGCCATCGCGACCTCGGACGCGGCGTAGCCCACGTCCTCGTAGGAGGGTGCCGGGCGGGCGCCGGGCAGCGGAGGACGCGGTGCCCGGCCGTCACCGCCCGGCGATCGGGCCACGACCGCCGAGACCCGGCAACCGGGCCGCGAGCGTCGCGGCCCGGCGGTCGGGGCCGGGGTCAGGTCAGGTCAGGTCAGGTCAGGTCAGGTCAGGTCAGGTCAGGGTCGGGCCCTCGATGGTCACGGCCCGGCAGCCGGGCCGCGCTCGTCCGGGCCCGGCCGTCGCGCCCCGCTCAGAGGGCGATGACCTCCCACTCCTGAGTGGCCGACGCGGCGGCGGCCGCCTGGACGATCGCCGCACCGTCGGCGGTGGAGCCGTTCGCGACGTCCATGCGCAGGCCGCTGGAGACGTTGACCAGGTGGTAGCGCCCGGCCGTCGCCGAAGGAACCAGCTTCCACCACTGGTTGGGGCTGTCCGTGTCCGTCCACTGGTCCAGCGGCTCCCCGGGGGTCGTGGAGGCCCCCGGGTTGTCGAGGACCTTGCCGCTGTGGACGTTGGACAGACGGAAGGAGCCGTCGTAGTCCGGCCACAGGCGCCACTGCTGGTTGGCTCCGCCCGTCCAGGACCACTGGATCACCGGAGCGCCGTTGCCGGTCGATTCGTTCGCCACGTCGAGCGCCTTGCCGCTGGCGCGGTTGACCAGCCGGTACGTCCCGGAGAACAGGCCGACCGCGATCTGGGTGCGGACCCCGGCGGTGAGCGTGATCTTCCTGGCGTGCCCGCCGAGCGGGGAGGGCGCCACCGGCGCCGTGGTGGACAGCGAGGTGATGCCGCGCCGGCAGACGAAGTCCAGCGTCTGGGTGGTGTCGGACACGACGGTGACCGTGGCCGTGCGGGCCGCGGTGTCCCAGGTGAGGCTCTCGACGAGGACGCGGTTGCGGCCGCGGACACCGCGGATCGTGCCCCGGGCGAACTGCTCGGGAAGGGCCGGCAGGATCTCCAGGAGTCCGGGCCGGGTGCAGAGGAGCGATTCCGCGACGATCGCCGGCAGCGCGTTGGCCGCGTCGCAGTTGTAGATGTGCAGGTCGGGGTTGTGCGAGGTCACCAGGGAGCGGTGGACCATGTTGCTGCCCAGGACCTTGCGGATGTTCTCGTATACACCCGGGCCGTCCTTCAGTCGGCTCCACGCGAGCGCCCGGTGCAGGCTGCCGTGGGCCGAGTAGTTCTCGTCGCCGCGCATCCTGAGGGCCTTGCGCGCGGTGAAGACCAGGTCCGGCTCTTCCTCCGGGTTGATCTCGTGCAGGGGCCAGGCGCCGTAGAGGTGCTGCACGTGCCGGTGGTTGTAGCGGTCGTGCAGGCCGGGCCAGGACCACTCGGCGAGGGCGCCGTCGCTGTTGACCGAGTACGCGGGCAGCCTCCCCAGCAGCGCCGTCCACCGTGCGACGCCCTGGCCGGCGCCCTGCTCCACGTTCAGTTCGTTCGCGGCGTCGATCGCGGCCTGGAGGGCGTGGCGGCCCGCCATGATGTCGCCGGTGGCGTTGACGGAGAGCATCTGGCCGGTGTTGGACGGGGAGTTCTCCATCGAGAACGACGGAACGAAGACCACCTTCCCGTCGGCGTCGGTGCGGGTGAGGAAGTCCTCGTAGAACAGGGCGAGTTCCATGAGGGCCGGGCCGAGCCTGTCCCGGAGGAACGCCATATCGCCGGTGACCTGGTAGTACTCCAGGAGCGGGTACAGCATCCAGTCGGCGCCACCGGTCCAGCACTGGCCGGGGAAGTCGCTGTTGTTGAAGTGGAGCATGTGGCCGTGCTCGCCGTCGGTGCGGGACGGCGCCAGGAAGCCTCGCGTCCCGTACAGGTTCGCGGCGTTGGTGCGCCAGTCGTCGAGCTGCCCGAGGACCAGGTCGAAGAAGCCGCGCATGGCGTCGCCGTGGCTGAGGATGTTGCCGCCGGCGACCTGCAGGTTCACGTTGGCGTCGGTGGTGTAGTCGTCGGCCCAGGCGCCGTTCCAGCTGCCCGCCCAGAGCCCGGTCAGCCGGGGCGGGAGGATGCCGCTGGAGCTGACGAAGAGGTACCGGCCGGAGTCGTACATCTTCTCCAGCAGTGCCAGGTCCACGGTCCACCGGTCGCCGTTCTGCCGCGCGGTCAGCTCCGACGTGGACAGCTTCCGGTCCGCCGCGGACACGCCGAGATCCAGGCCGGACCCGTCGAACATGGCCTGGTGCAGGGGCGCGTGCCGGCCGAGCAGGGTGCCGTAGTCGGTGGACAGCGAGGCGAGGGCGGCGTGCAGCGGCTTGGCGTTCCACTCCCCCGCGTTCTCGTACCGGCCCAGCTTGGTCAGGAGCAGCACGCGGGACGCGCGGCTGACGACGAGGGTGTTGCCGCTGACCGACACCGAGGCCTTGCTGCCCGTGACGACGACCCGGGTGACGCCCTCGTACCCGAAGGCGCCCTGTCCGGAGGGGTACGTCCCCCGCAGGTTCAGGTAGCCCTGCCCGCCGGAGACACTGGCGAGGGTCGTGAAGGCCACGTTGCCCGGCACGCCTTCGAGTGCGGTGCTGACCTTGAGCGTCGTGTCGACGGTCCGCCCGGTCGCCGGCAGCAGCTCGTGGACGAGGACCTTGTCGGCCCTGGAGACGAACGCCCGCCGCCGCCAGACGCCGGCGCTTTCGGACCAGGAGTGCGTGACCTCGCCCGTACGGAAGTCCGTGACCCGGGCGTAGTTGTTGGCGGTCGTCGCACCGGGCGTGCTCAGCTGCAGCTCGTAGCCCGGGTGGAAGGACTGTGTCCAGCGCAGGGACCAGCCCTCCGCGAACTCCCCGGCGGCCCCCCAGTAGTCACCGGAGAGGGCCCGGTTCCGCACGGCGTCCAAGCGGTCGGCGACCACCGGCGGCACCACGTCGCGCGTCCCGTTGGGCAGCACGAAGCGGTGGTGGTTGAGAACGATCTTCTCCAGCTGCGGCGCGCCGTGGAACACCGCGCCGCACTCACCGTTTCCGGTGACGAAGCCGTCCGTCCAGGACCCCGCGGCCACGGTGTCGTACATGCCCCGCTCCGGCAGGGTGACCTGGGGCGGCACGGCCGCCGCCGCGATCGACGACAGGACGCCGCCGGGGACCACGACGGCACCCGCGGTCAGGGCGGCCGCCGATATGAAACCTCTGCGGCCGAGAGGTGCGCCAAGGGAAGACATGGCAGCTCCTTCAATGAAAGAAGGGAAGGGGAGGGGGAGGGGCACGCCGGAAGGAGCGGTGGCTGCGTCACGGTCCGAGCGGCGTCCCGTCCGCATCGGCACACACGTTCATGGGAACGTAAACATGGGTTTCGTGATACACCACTACTGTCGGCGTGCCGGGCCAGTGGAGCACGCGTCGCCAGGACGCGTCAATATCCATGCAGATCCCCACAAGGTGGGCAGGATCGTCCACTTGGCGCTGCCCTCCTCCGCGATCGGCGCCGCCGCGCCGTAGCCTGGGGACCCCGGCGACGCCTCCGGCACGGCGGTCGCGTCCGGGCACGCAAGGGAGGAGCGCGATGGAACAGCAGCCGGTGACGATGAGCGAGGTGGCTCGCGTCGCCGGGGTGTCGGTGACCACGGTCTCCTACGTCCTCAGCGGCAAGCGGCCCGTCGCGCCCGCCACGAGGGAGGCGGTCGAGGCGGCCATCGCACAGCTCGGCTTCCGCCTCAACACGGTGGCCCAGAGCCTGCGCACCGGCCGCTCCGGCACGGCCGCGCTGATCATCCCCGACATCGCCAACCCCTTCTACGCCGAGCTGGCCCGAGGACTGCAGGACACGTTGCGCCAGGAGCGGCTCCACGTCGTCATCTGCAACACCAACGCGGAACGCGCCGAGGAGCTGTCGTACCTCGACGAAGTGGTCAACCGCCGGTTCGACGGGGTCGTCATCACTCCCCAATGGCTGGTGCCGGACGACCTGGCCCCGCTCCGGGCCGCGGGGATCCCGGTCGTGGTCAGCGTCGACGGCGAACCGGACGATCTCGACCTCGATCTCGTACGCGCCGATTCCCGCGAGGCGATCGACCGGGCCGTCGCGCACCTCGTGCAGCGGGGACACCGGCGCCTGGGCATGGTCGCCGGGCCGCCGGGCACCCCCAACGGAGATCCGCGCCTCACCCTCTTCCGTGCCGCCGCGCGCCGGCACGGCCTGGAGCTCCCGGACGATCTGGTCGTCCGGGGGAAGCACACCCGCGAAACCGGTGCCGTCGGCCTTCGCCGACTGATGGCCCACCCGCACCCCCCGACCGCCGTCGCCTGCGTCAACGACCGCTCCGCCATCGGCGTACTGGAAGCAGCCGAGGAGATGGGCCTCAAGATCCCGTCCGACCTCGCGGTGATCGGCCACGACGACATCGAGGTCGCCTCTCTCGTACGTCCCCGGCTCTCGACGATCCGCTATCCCGCCCACGAGGTGGGATCCGCCTGCGGACGCCTGCTCCTGGAGCGCCTGGACGGTCGCGTCAGCCCGGTCCGGGTCGCCCTGCGCACCGAGTTCGTCCTGCGCGAATCCGCCTGATCGCCGCTCGGACGACACTCTCCGCCCGCGACGCGCCGGGGTCACACCGGCGCCACCGTCGGCGCGGGCAGCCGCCGCCGGCACTTCCGAGGCGCGGATCCACGATGCGAGACGTCGGGCTTGACAGCCCCCGGAGCCCTCGAACTACGGTTGCGCAATCGATTGCGCGCCCTTGTACGGCCGGTCGCCCGGCCACCTCCGCGACCCCGTCCGCAGCGATCGAGGCCACCTTTCCCCACGCCCGACGCCGGGCGTCCCCAACGATGGGAACCTCATGCCGAACAACCGGTCAGTCGACGGTCACGACGCGGCCCCCATGGTGCTGCCCGCTCCTCGGACGCCCTCGCCCCGCGACGCACCCGTCCTCAAGTGGGGTGTGGTCGCGCCGGGTTGGGTCGCCACCCGCTTCGTCGAGGCACTGCAGACGTACACCGACCAGAAGGTGGTGGCCGTCGGTTCGCGTGACGCCGGGCGCGCCCGCGCGTTCGCCGACCGCTTCGGGATCCCGGCGGCGTACGGCAGTTACGCCGAGCTGGTCGAGGACCGCGACGTGGACATCGTCTACATCGCCTCCCCGCACTCGGGCCACTTCGAGCAGGCGATGCAGGCGATCGACGCGGGGCGGCACGTGCTCGTGGAGAAGGCGTTCACCCGCAACGCCCGCGAGGCCGAGCAGTTGATCGAGGCGGCCCGCGAGCGGGGGGTGTTCCTCATGGAGGCCATGTGGATGCGGTTCCTTCCGCACATCGACGTGATCCGCCAGGTCATCGCATCGGGGCTGCTCGGCGAGGTGCACACCGTCATGGCCGACCACGGCCTCCCGGTCGAGCCGGACGCCGCACACCGCCACTACGCCCCCGAACTGGCCGGCGGAGCGCTCCTGGACCTCGGCATCTATCCGGTCTCCTTCGCCTCGCTGGTCCTCGGCCCGTTCGCCTCGGTCACCGCGGTGGGCACGAAGGCGTTCACCGGCGTGGACGGCCAGGCGTCGATCGTCGTCACCAGCCCTTCCGGGGCGCACGGCGTCCTGAACACGACGGTCTTCGCCCGTACACCGACCACGGCATCGGTCTGCGGAACGCACGCACGCCTGGAGATCGACGGCCACTTCTACGGCCCCGCCGAGGTGCGCCTGATCGGCCGCGACCACGAGCTCCTCGACACCTTCGTCCCCGACCCCCTCGACGGCGGCCTGTGCTACCAGGCGGCAGAAGCCGCCCGGTGCATCGGCGCCGGGCTGCTGGAGTCCGCGGTGATGCCGCACTCGGAGACGCTGAGCATGATGCACATCCTGGACGGCATCCGCCGCGATCTGGGCGTGTCGTTCCCCGGCGAGTGATGCACCCGGTGGGACGTGCGGCCCCACGGGCGGCACGTCCCACCGGTGCGGGTGATCGCACGTCCCACCGGTGCCGGCGATCCTTCGCCGTTCACCCGCCGACGGCTTCGCCGTTCACCTGTCGACGGCTTCTCCGTTCACCCGCCGATGGCCTTGTCCCAGTTCTCCCTCACCACCTGCAGCGCCTTGTTCAGCTGCGGGTCGGTGGGGAAGGCCGGCGGGTTGCCCTCGATCGTCGGCAGCCTCGACGCCTTGCCCTTGTCGAGGGTGCCGTCCTTCGCCATGACGTCCATGAGCACGGGGCGGGCGTCGCCCGACAGCCGCAGGTTCTGTCCCTCCGTACTGGCGAGGTACTCCTGCCACAGGCGCGCCGCGGCCGGGTGCGGAGCGTACTCGTTGATCGCCTGGGCGTAGTACTGCGAGAAGCTTCCGTCGAAGGGGATGGACACCTTCCAGTTCACGTCGGTGCCCCGCAGCTCGTCGATGTGCCGGAGGTTGAGGAAGTCCCACTCGATGCTGATCGGGGTCTCGCCTCGGGCGATGGCCTCCGGGTTGGGGTTGCCGCGGTTGTAGTTGCCGACGTCGTCGAGCTTCGCGAAGAAGTCGATGCCCGGCTGGATGTCGTCGAACGAGCCCCCGTTGGCCAGGGCGGCCGCGTACACGCCGGCGAAGGCGGACCCGGCCGTGGTGGGGTTGCCGTTGAGCGCGACCTTGCCCCGGTACTCGGGCTTGAGCAGATCGGCGAAGGAGACGGGGCAGACGGGGACCCTGCTCTTGTCGCAGCCGATGGACACGTAGCCGCCGTAGCTGTTGAACCAGGCACCGCCGGGGTCCTTCTGGTTGGCCGGGATCCTGTCCCAGCCCTCGACCCGGTAGGGGGCCAGGAGGTCCTGGCGCGCGGCCGACTGGGCGAAGGCGTCGCCGAGGTCGAGCACGTCGGGGGCGCTCGCCTTGCCGCGGCTCTTCTTGATGTCGTCGATCTCCTGCTGGCTCGACCCGAAGGGGTTGCTGTTGACGATCTTGATGCCGTACTTCTTCTCGAAGCCGTCCATCAGCCCGCCGTAGTTCGCCCAGTGGCGCAACAGGGTCGTCGTGTTGAGCGTGCCCTCCTTCTTCGCCTCCTTGATCAAGGCGTCCATGCCGCCGGCTTCCTCGGCCGAGGAAGCCTCGGCGACGGGCACCACCTGGACGGGCTCCTTCTCCTCGCCGCAGGCGCCGAGGCCGAACGCCACGGCGCAGAGAAAGGCCGTGAGGGCTACGGCTCGCATCCGAGGAGGTTGGACCACGGCGTCTCCGCGAGGACAAAAGGAACGTGGAAGAGGTTTTCCAGCCTACTCGGGTGTTTCCTTGGCGCCCGCGCGGAGCGGGCCCGCGCCCGGAAGGACGGTCGGCGGCGCGCGTTCACAGCTCCACGTCGTCCCACTGGCCGAGGATGTCGTCCTCCCCCAGCGCGTCCAGGTCGGGCCCCGCGTCGGGGCCGATCGCCTGGGAAGACCAGATGGTCTTGCCCCGGGGGGAATAGCGGGTGCCCCACTTCTCGGCGTACTGGGCGACGAGGAACAGCCCGCGGCCTCCCTCGTCGGTGTCGGCGGCCCGCCGGATGTACGGGGCGGTGCTGCTTCCGTCGGAGACCTCGCAGACCAGCGAGCTGCCGTGCAGGAGGCGCACCCGGATGGGTTCGAGGCCGTAGCGGACGGCGTTGGTGATCAGTTCGCTGAGGATGAGTTCGCTGCCGAAGGAGATGTCCTCCAGGCCCCACTCGGCCAGCTTCCGGGCGCAGGCGTTGCGGACCGGGCTCACGGCCGCCGGGTCGCGCGGCACCTCCCATTCGGCGACCCGGTAGGGGTCCATGCGCCTCACACGGGCCACGAGGAGGGCGACGTCGTCGCCCGACTCCGTGGGCAGCATCGTGTCGATGACGGCGGCGCACGTCTCCTCCGGCGTGCGGTCGGGACCGGCGAGGCCCTCGCGGAGGGCTTCCAGGCTCTCGTCGGGATCCCTGCTGCGGTCCTCCAGGAGGCCGTCGGTGTAGAGCACGAGCCGTGAGCCCTCCGGCAGGGTCGTCCGGGTCGTCTCGACGGGCATGCCCGCGCCGAGTCCGAGCGGCGGGGAGACCGGCGACTCCAGGAACTCCACGCTGCCGTCGGGGAGGACGACCGCGGGCGGCAGGTGTCCCGCCGTGGCCACGACGACCTCGCCGGAGACGGAGTCGTAGACGACGCAGAGGCAGGTGGCTCCGGTGATCGTCTCCTCCCAGCCCTCGGCGGACTCGTCCTGGACGTCGATGAGGGTCACGAGTTCGTCCAGGCGCCAGATCAGCTCGTCCGGGGACAGGTCGAGGGCCGAGAAGTTGTGCACGGCGATGCGCAGCCGACCCATGGTGGCCGCGGCGTGCAGGCCGTGCCCGACGACATCGCCCACGACCAGCGCCACCCGGGCGCCGGGCAGCGGGATCACGTCGAACCAGTCGCCTCCCACACCGGACTCCGCGGGCAGGTAGCGGGAGGCCACGTCGAGCGCCTGGTCGTCGGGGAGGTTGCGCGGCATCAGGCTGCGCTGCAGGGTGACCGCCATCGAGTGTTCACGGGTGTAGCGGCGGGCGTTGTCGATGGAGACCGCGGCCCGGTTCGTCAGCTCCTCGGCGAAGGACAGGTCCTCGTCGGAGAACGGCGTGGACTTCCCCGACCGCCAGAAGTTCGCCACTCCCAGGACCACGCCCCGCGCCCGCAGCGGTACGACCGCCAGGGAGTGGATGCCGTAGTGGAGGATGCGCTGGGCCCGCTCCTCGTCCTGCGCGCGCCATCCGGTCGACGAGGCGAGGTCGGCCACCACCACGGAGCGGCCCTCGCTGACGCTGACGTCCACCGGCGTTCCGGGAACGAAGCGGATCAGTTCCCCGGAGGGGTAGAGGGGGTGGTCCTCGGTGAGGCCGGCGGTGGCCGTCCGGCGCAGTTCGGTGCTCGCCCCGGCGGGTTCCTCACCCCTCAGGACGGGGTCGAGGAGTTCGACGGTGACGACGTCCGCGAACCCGGCGATCGCCACCTCCGCGAGTTCCTCGGCGGTCCGCACGACGTCCAGCGTGGTTCCGATGCGCACTCCGGCGTCGTAGAGCAGCGTCAGCCGCTCCCTCGCCACCTCGGCACGGCCGGAGAGGGAGCGGAGCTCGGTGGTGTCCCGAAGGGTCACCACGCTGCCGCGCTGGCCGCCGGTCGGCAGCGTCACCCGCTTGTTGAGGGCGAGGAGGCGGTCCGCGGCCAGGTGCACCTCGTCGGTGGCGATCCGGTCCGACGCCAGGAGGGCCGTGAGGGAGGAGTCGAGGCCCAGGTCCGCGACACGACGGCCCTCCGCGTCCGGCGGCAGGTCCAGGAGTCGGCGGGCCTCGTCGTTGGCGAGCAGCAGTCGGTGGTCACGGCCGGTGATGAGCACGCCCTCGCGGACGGCGTGCAGGACGGCGTCGTGGTGGTCGTACATCCGCGTCATCTCCGTCGGGCCCAGGCCGTGGGTCTGGCGGCGCAGCCGTCGGCTCACCAGGCCCGTGCCGAGGGCGACGAGGGCGAGGGCACCGGCGGCGCTGGCCAGGAAGACGGGCAGCTGCTGGTCCACCGAGTCCTGGACCTTCTCGACGGTCACCGCCGCGGACACGATGCCGACCACGTGCCCCTGGGCGTCCCTGACGGGGGCCGCCGACACCACGGAGAGGCCGAGGGCGCCCTGGAAGGTACGGGTGAAGGGGCGGCCGGCCGCCGCTTCGGCGTACGGGCCGATGACGTGCTTGCCGAGTTGCGTGGGGTCACTGTGGGTGAGGGTGATGCCGTCGAGTTCGTACACGATCAGGGCGTCGATTCCGGCGGCCTTGCGCGCCCCCTCGGCGAGGGGCTGGAGCTCGACCGTCGGGAAGTCGCTCTCCAGTGCCCGTGCGAGGCCGGGGGCGTGAGCGAAGGACTGGGCGGCGGCGACGGTCCGGTGCCGGGCGTCGGTCATGGTGTCGCGCCGGGCCTGGACGACGATCGCCACGACCGCGGCGGCGACGAGGAGGACCACGAGGACCAGCTGGAGGAGGAAGACCTGGCGGGCGACGCTCCGTGTGGTCAGCCACGATCGGATGCGCCGCGGGCCCTTTCCAGGGCTTTCCTGAGGGTCACGTGTCGTATGACCCGTTTCTCCGCTCATAGTCCCCATTTAGCCCTGCCCGATTCGCGCCTGGCAAGCATGGGCCCGCGGCACGGGGTGGTGGACCCCGGGCTACGGCTTCACTCCCGGCGCCGGTGCGCGCCGGGAGGCGCGGTGCTGTCCCGCTCCACCAGGGCGGTCGACACGAGCCGCACTCCCGTCACCGTCTCGCCTTCGAGCTCCCGCAGGACGGCGTCCACGCACAGCGCTCCGACCTGGGCGAAGTCCTGGTGGACGGTGGTCAGCGGCGGGATGAAGGAGGCCGCCTCGGGGATGTCGTCGAAACCGACGACGCTGACGTCCTCGGGGACGCGCACACCGCGCTCGTGGAAGGCCCGCAGCACGCCGAGGGCCATCTGGTCGTTGGCCACGAACACGGCCGTGCACGACGCCTCGCCGGCCAGCCTCAGGCCCGCCTCGTATCCCGACTCGGGGGTCCAGTCCCCGCGCAGCACGGGAGGCACCGGGCACCCTTCCTCCCGCAGCGCCGCCTCCCACGCCTCGGCACGGCGGCCCGCGGCGAAGGACTCCTCGGGTCCCGCGACGTGCCACACCGCGTCGTGGCCGAGCCCGAGCAGGTGCCGCACCGCGGAGCGGGCGCCCTGGCGCTGATCCGTGTCCACCACCGGGAAGCGGCCGGTGGCGTCCGAGTCCACCACGACCACCTTGACGTGCGGCGGCAGGGTGAGGGCGACGGCATCGAGCAGGTGGACCTCCATGATCAGCACGACGGCGTCGACCGCCAGCTCGTCGAGCCGCGTGAAAGCCCCCTTGACGTTGTCCTGGGTGGGCGCGTCGAGCGGGATGAGGGTGACCGCGTAGCCGGCACGGGAGGCCGAGCCGGTGACGGCGTCCAGGGTCCTGACGTTGCCCGTGCTGGTGAGCCCGCCGATGATCACACCTATGGCTCGAAAGTCACCTCGCTTGAGGGCGCGGGCCGCACTGTTCGGCCGGTATCCCAGCTCCTTCATCGCGTCGAGGACCTTCCTCCGGGTCGTCTCCACGACGGCCGAGTCGCCGTTGGAGACGCGGGACACCGTCTGGGACGAGACTCCCGCCCGCTGGGCGACGTCTGCCATGGACACCCGGCGTGGCCTGGCACGTACCCCCCGTCGACCGTCGCTCACACTCGCCGACCGACCGGTCGCGTTCTGTTCGGACACCCCACGTACCTCTCTCATTCGCTACCAGTTCGTGCTTGACGCCCCCCAGCGGGAATGCCACCATCACATTACTGATGGTTGCGTAAACATCACCCATCAACCAGCCCTCTCGCAGGGGCGATTACCGGCCACAGGCCGCACCGCTTCGCTCCCCGTCCGGACCGCTCGGTCACCGACGCTAGGACCCAGCCATGACGCTCCTGTCGACGTCAGCTCAGGCGGCCCCACCGCCTCGCCGACGAGCCCGTTTCCGCCTCCGGAAGGAGGCCTGGGTGGGCTGGGGC